>CAZBZK010000146.1:0-2578 GCA_964496365.1 uncultured bacterium | reverse complement strand
TCAGTTGGGAGAGCGCTTGAATGGCATTCAAGAGGTCGTCGGTTCGATCCCGTCCGGCTCCACTCCATTAAAAAGTAATGGGATATCAAATGAATCCTAACTCAAAGCTGGTTTTTTCTACAAATTCAAACGAACTATTAACCGAAGAAATAGTACATGAAAGGGTAAAAAATTCGAATCAAGATTTACGGATATGGTTAGAAAATAAACCCGGTGGAAAAAAAGCAACCATAGTGAGAGGATTTAAGGGATCAACTAAGGATTTAAAACGACTAGGTAAAACATTAAAGTCTCATTGCCATGTTGGAGGAACGGAAAAAAATGGGGAGATTTTAATTCAGGGAAATGTTCGGGAACAAGTTAAAAGGTATTTAATTGAAAAAGGAT
The DNA here is from genome assembly GCA_964496365.1 of uncultured bacterium. Classification (GTDB taxonomy): domain Bacteria; phylum Fidelibacterota; class Marinisomatia; order Marinisomatales; family AB-629-J13; genus AB-629-J13. The sequence continues at coordinate 2,191 of CAZBZK010000146.1, read as the reverse complement.
ACAATGTCAAACTAAGTGGTGGATAAATTGAAGAAGGAAATATGGTAATTAATAATAGAATCATTGGAATTATTGCATCGCTGAGTGTACTCGGTCTTTTGTTTTCGTGTGGAGAAAAGAGAAATCCACAAGGGAAATTGACGTTTGTAATTTCAGCGAACGTTCGGGCTCAATTCGATCCCTGTGGCTGAAAGAAAAATCCACTTGGCGGTCTGCCGAGAAAAGCAACTTATTTAGCAGAACTCAGAAATGAGGGTGTTGACCCTATAATTTTAGATGCAGGAGAAGTCTTATTTTCATCTCCCATTGTACTAGAAAATTCAAGGTCTGCGGATGAATATAAAGCATTCAATATGATCAAAGGATATGAGGATATTGGATGTGATGTAATTAATATTGGAGGTTACGAATTAGCTGGTGGAGGCGAATTTTTAGACAGTATTCTTCACTCAACAACTATTCCATTTATATCAGCCAATCTAATCACTAGGTCAACGGGCAAATTGTTTGCGAATCCCTATGTAATTTTGGAGCGACCACCATTCAAAGTGGGAGTGATAGGAATCACAAATCTACTCAAGAAAGAAAATACATATTTTGATTTAGATAATATGTACGAAGCGGGAAATAAATACATTCACGAGCTCAAAAGAAAAACGGATATTATCGTCCTCATGGTCAATGCCGAAGGTAAAGATAAAAAAACCATTCAGAATAATTTTACCGATGCAGATTATATAATTATGAGCAGGGATATTTCCCGGACTCGAAAAGGTCATCCACAGGCGAAAGATCGTCCTCCAATATTTAATCCCGGAAAACAAGGAAAATACATGGCACAAGTGGAATTAGAAATTGCACATATTGATTCCAATTTTGTGGATGTCAGTTACTATAATAAATTAGTTGATAATTCAAAAAGGCGATTAGCGAATTTTCAAAAAAAAGATCCGGATACACCACTAAAAGAGTTGTATAGTGAAAATCAGGCAATTTACCGACAAATTATTACCTTAGAAAAACAACTGGTTGATTCTAAAAATATAACAGAAAACGCAACCAATACCCTAAAGTTTGATTTGATACCAATGAATCGGGGAATTAAAGATGATGAAGAAATGCTTGCCTTTGTGGATCATGTTTTGTTAAAAGACGGGGAATTGCGTAAGTACTCCAAACCTTTGTTTAAAAAATGAATGTTAACTCCCCGATAACCCAAGGGGGAATCTATATTTTTCTATCCATTTTCGTGGGACTATTTTTCAATAAATTACGTTCGGATTCAAACGCTATTACTATTCGTTCCCAACCTTTGCAAGCGGTTCAAAATGAACAATTATTGTCTCAGTCAAACCATGAAATGGTTATTCGTTCCATTACAACAGAACAGGCTCGCACTTTATTTAACGAAGGTATTTTATTTGTGGATGCTAGAGAATTAATTGAATATGAGGATGGTCATATCCCCGGAGCATTACCATCGGAGGATTTTATGGATTTAACCATGACTATCGAAGCATTCCAGGGTAAGTCCAAACCTATCGTTGCTTATTGTGATGGAGGTGAATGTGCTAAAAGTGAAGACTTGGCTTATGATCTTCAGGAAAATGGCTTTAGTACTATTTATATTTTTTTAGGTGGATGGTCAGAATGGAATGAACAAGGATTCGAGATAGAAAAGTGAGCTTTGTTTTTCAAAATCCTACCGTTATAATATTTATACGATTAATTTTAGGAGGTATTTTTATTTATGCAAGTCTTGATAAAATTGGAGATCCCCAATCGTTTTCCCGAAGTATTGATCATTACCATTTGATTCCTTTTGGATTTGAAAATAGTATTGCAATTGTTCTTCCTTGGCTTGAATTATTCATCGGAATTGGTCTGATTTTTGGGTGTATGGTTAATGGTGCCACTCTGTTGTCTATGATACTATTGATTGTATTTATCATTGCAATTAGTTCAGCTATTTTGCGAGGATTTAACATAGAATGTGGATGTGGATTGAAGGAAGGTGAATTGGTAGGAACCAATAAATTATTGGAAAATTCGATTTTGTTTTTACTCGGATTAATTTTACTTAAACGTACATCATTTCCATTTGAAATATTCCCTAAATCCAATTGACAGGATATAAGATGAAAATTTAACTTCAACCCCAATTTGCGAGAGTAGCTCAGTTGGTAGAGCA
>CAZBZK010000145.1:1283-2635 GCA_964496365.1 uncultured bacterium | reverse complement strand
ATTGGAATCTGAATTGGCAACCATTATTACGGTAGATTCCACTTTGGCAATTGGGTCAGGGTCGGACTATATTCCGGAAGGGTTCCATTTATCCAATGCGTTTCCCAATCCATTCAATCCATCAACAGAAATTGTGTATTCATTGAGTGCAGGGAGCCATGTAGATATTTCCATTTACGATATCTTAGGACGAAAGATTTCCACCCTAGTTGCTGGATATCATGAACCAAATCGTTATCGAGCCGTTTGGAATGGCACGGATGAGAAAGGGTTTCAAGTGCCTGCCGGAGTTTATTTTTACAAAATGAGCACACAAGATTATTCTGACGTAAAAAAGATAATTCTATTAAAATAGAATTTACTGGACGGCTAATTAATTGGAATTGGTTCATATTATACTGGAAAAAAAATTCTTCCAAATTCTTTCACCGATATGGAGGAATAAGGACAGTTGGAGATATCAATGCCATGGTTAATTACCCTTTCCGCTGAAATATCCCCGTTCTTTCTCCGTCTATTTTAAGAGAAAAGTAAGAGATGAGTCTTTGGGGGAAATGGTCGTCCATTTTAGTTTGTGAATTTTTAATATAAAAAATAGGAGATGTTATGCTGGTAAAAAAGCTCCCTTTATTTTTGGTATCACTTATATTTATATCCAATTTTATTGTTGGGTCGGAAACGTCTTATTCAAATAGTACGTTTCTATTTTGTTTGAAATCGGATGTTAATCCACTTACAATTGAATCATCATCTTCAAAAGTTCAGATCGACCATTCTGAAATTAATACATATTTGAATGAGAATGGTGCCATTCGAATTGAGCCATGGATAGATAATGCAAACCCAATGGATCACGATGGAGATGTATATTTAAATCGAATATATCGAGTGTATATCAAAGAGGAAAAATATCCCTTCATAAATCAAATTAAAAATCGAATTGTGAACATTGACGATGTGTTATCATCTGAATATGATTATATCCGTAAACCTCATTATGAACCAAATGATTCTCAATATGGAAATCAATGTAGTCCGCAAGCATTGGGTGCAGAAGAAGCCTGGGATTTTTGGTTTGATAATGGATTGATTCCTGAAGGTCAACAAGTATTATTAGCCTCGGTAGATCAAGCTGTAGAATATACTCATACAGATTTGATTCCTACGGTATGGGTCAATCAGGGAGAAATATCCGCAGGTTTATTTAATGTATTGGATACAGACAATAATGATGATGTTACTGGCACAGAAATAATGGTATATCTTGAACAGGAGAATATTGATTATAATGGAGATGGAGATATCAATTTGAGAGATGTATTGGATACAGCTTCTCCATTTTCCAATGGAAA
>CAZBZK010000145.1:0-1183 GCA_964496365.1 uncultured bacterium | reverse complement strand
TATGCTGATACGTTTACTATTATAAATAATAGTTGGGGAGGGGGAGGTTACAGTTCTTATGAACAAAATCAGGTCAATACTGCACACAATACGTACAATGCATTGATCTTGTCCTCATCTGGAAACGGGTTAGATTCAGGTGGAGATCTCTATGCACCTGCCTATCCAGCATCTTATAGTAATGTGATATCCGTTACTGCTTTAAGTTGCGGTGGAAATTGGGGATATTGGGCAACTTATCATGAATCGGTTGATCTCGCCGCACCAGGAGAAAATATATTTACATTAGACGTTGGGAATGGTTATGAATCCGGAATCTATGGTACCTCTTTTTCATGCCCAAATGCAGCCTCGGCATTTGGATTATTGCGGATATATTTTCCAAATTTAGATAATGATGAGTTGGAAGATTTAATGTGTGAAACTGCTGATGCTGATATTTACGATATAAATTCGGATCCGGATTTAGAAGATCGTTTAGGTTGCGGGATGGTGGATATTCATAGGGCTATTGGTGGAGGATTTTCTCCAAACTTGGATTATGTCAGTCATGTTGTGATTCCAATCGAAGGAGATGGTGATGATAATTTAAATCCCGGTGAAAGTGCTCAACTAAGAGTAACACTTTCTAATGAGATTGGGTGGCAACCTGCAGAAAATGTGAGTGTTGCCCTTACATCAAATGAACAGGGAGTAACCATCATAGATGGATCTGCAGAATTTCCCAATACGATTTTCCCTGGTGGAATAGGTATTAATTTCACTGACCCTTTTGAAATTTCATTTTCAAATGATATCAATATTGGATTTGTGGATTTTACCTTGAATGTAACCGCAACTGGGTTGGACGGTTATATATACCAAAATGATATTCCATTTAGCGTAAATGTATCTATTAATCAGAGTGGGTTTCCCATATCAACCGGCCAAATTATCTCTTCTCCAGCTTTATCGGATTTAAATGGAGATGGTATAGATGAGTTGGTGGTAGCCGATAACGATGGAATTGTGTCCATTTTAAATACTGGGGGTGAGACACAATGTACGTTTGATGCAGGAAATCAAATTTGGGGTTCCCCTGCCATTGCTGATTTGGATGGAGATGGGGAGTTGGAGATAGTTATTTCATCCAAAAGTCGTCATCTTTATATTTTGGATGGTAACTGCACTGTGGAGATGGACT
>CAZBZK010000144.1:0-2648 GCA_964496365.1 uncultured bacterium | reverse complement strand
CCTTAATAAGTGTATATCCATTTTGGGATGACATAATATAGGCTCTGCCAGACTGAATGACTGAGCAATAGGCACCATCACCACCATTCACTTGCTCCCATGGATCCATCACATCTTTTACCGTCGTTTCATAAGTACCATTATCCTGAGTTCCTCCCATGACTAAATCTGGATAAAATCCAGAGGGATCTACAGCAATGGTATAAAATTGGGTGGTTACATAGCCATTGTTTAATGATTCCCATTTTTTATCCGAGGCATTATGATCATTCATGATATGTACACCACCATCACTTGCAGACAACACTTTAAAGGGTTCATTTTGAAATAAAATAACATCGTGCTGGTCCGGATGGTGATTGGATGTGCCATAACCACCAAACTTGAAGTTCCTCGAAGTCGTTGCAACCCCATCTGTTGAGTAATATAAATTTGTTCCACCATAATAGACCAAATTCTCATCCGTTGGACTTACACGAACGTGAATGTCATATCCACTTTGAGAATTGTAATCATCCGGTAAAAATTGACTTCTGTCTTCCCAGGAGCCGCCGGTACCTGAACCATCATCGGATACATATTTATATTTCCAAAAAATATGATCATCATTTGTATTGCCAATAAAGTAGGCAATGGAGTCATTCGATTCAGAAATATCAGCTACTAATCGACTGAAGGAAGTGGTAAAATTTGTGGGAGTAATATTGGTCCATGTTTCCCCATCTAAAGAACGCATAATAGGGCCATCTGATTCTTCATCGCCTAAAACAGCAATCATGAGTCCTTTACTCGTCATGGTTAAATCTGTATACCGATCCTCACCATTTCCCAAAATTACATTCCATGTTGTCCCTTCATCCTCACTTTTATAAATGGTTCCAAAGGAAGCGGTGAAAACATGACCCGTTGTTGGATGCACTTTTATTCGCCAAGAATAATTGAGATAGTTATCAAAAAATTCAGGTGTATTTGTGGATGTAGAAGAAATCAATTCCCAATTATATCCATTATCAATCGATTTATAAATACCATCTCCGCGAAAAGGAGCTCCACGGGCACCGGCTGAGTTCCCTCTCAATTCCCCGGTAGTAGCATACCATATATTCGTTTTCCCGACCCTGGGATCCTGAACAATAGAGGATACGCTGTGAAGCTGGTGATTCTTAGTCATTTTAGCCCAACTTTGGCCACGATCTTCTGTTCGCCAAATGCCACCAGAAATACCCCCGGCTAAAATTGTATTCGGATCCATTTTATCAATAACAACACCGCGAGTTCTTCCACCGACGTTATATGGACCCCGTAAAGTCCATTCTAAATTCGATTGGTTAGATTGTGCGCCTTTCATTCTGATCGGTAAATGATTTGCTTTCGGAATTGATTTTGCATATTTCAGGGAACGAAATTTGATACCATCCGGGATTTCATTGGTGATGGGACTTTTCAGCCTGAGCCATTCAAATATTAATCGTGAGTTTGGGCCGCCTTCTATACCTTCCTCAACTGGGTGCTCAAAAGGTTTACCTGGATTGCTGGGTGACTTATTGAAATCTCCAACAATAAAAGAAATAATAAAAATCAAAATAAAAAATGTTCCAGTTAATTCATTCTTTTTCACAAACAACACCAATTAATTTTCTTGAAAAAATAGATTCAAATTTAAACTGTATATGCAGTTAATTATTTAAAATTCTTAATTCAACTTAAGGCAAATTCTAATTCTGACAAATCTACGTTTCGGCTAAATCGCTGAGCTTCCTTTTCATCAATATAACGTATTAATGTAGGAACGGCAAAAACTAATTGTTGTGCAGCTAATTCCAGCGATTGGGTTGTATCAATATAATGAAATATCCAATCTCCGATTTCTGAAATGAGTTCTAGGTTATTCACGTAACATATCCAAAGTACTATTTCGATAAATTTTTCCTGAAGTTGTTACTCTAAACTTTTCAATAAAGTGAATTTCTTTTGGTTTTTCATATTTTTCTAATGAGTCCAAGGAAATATCGAGTCTCTCCCCTTCAATGATCAATATCACCTTTTTCCCCAGAGATTCATCGGGTACGCCAGCAATAAAAAACCGCCGATCTGAAATCACTGCAGTTAACTTGGCTTCTACTACTTCTGGGATGATCTTAATTCCGCCCGAATTGATCACATTATCAACTCGCCCTAACCAACGAAACGATGCTTCATCCACTAAATCAACCAAGTCGTTAGTCACAATTGGATTTGGATTTAACATGAGTGTATGAATCACCAAACAGCCCCGATCATCCACTTCAAAATGGACACCATCCAATGCCTGAAAGAATTTTGATTTATTAGAACCATTCAATGGTTTGATAGCTACATGTGTTAGTGTTTCCGTCATGCCATAGGTTTCATAAATATCTGTCGGAACGTTTTGAAACCTTTCAATCAATTTAGGGTCCACTTGCCCACCTCCAACAATAAGTGTTTTTACTTTGTCCAATTGATCGATGGAATTTTCTAACTGTATAGGAACCATGGCAGCAAAATCAATTTGCTCACTTATACCTTCCAATGGATTAGATGATGGCTCCACAATTGTTAGATCTAATCCTAATTCAAGTGCCCGGACTACCATCATTGTTCCGGCAACATATTTCATGGGCATGCAG
>CAZBZK010000143.1:0-2659 GCA_964496365.1 uncultured bacterium | reverse complement strand
GATCTTTTACAACCACACCTGGATTATTTTAATAAAGTCTTGAATGAATCCTTATTTGAGTATCCTGGAACCGATTATTCAAAGAATATAACCATGATCGCACAAAAACTAGAAGAATACAGAATTGAATTGGATAATTATGAAGAATTTTTAATTAATATAAATATTGTTGCTCAAAAAGAAGCAGGTGCCAATGTGGTCTTAAAATCAAAAAAACACAAACCTATGGATTATGAAATCAGATATGAAGATGGAAAGGATAATTATTTGGCAATATTGCAAGAGATAAGGAAACTTACAGAATCAATTTGATTTTTTCAGGTATGTGATTTTAAAAACTTTTTGGTCCGATTTTCCTTCCATGATTCCAAAATAAACACCATTTGCAACTTGCTGTCCAGCTTGATTATTTCCATCCCATGTTATCGTTATTACTTCCGGTTTTGAATAATGACTGGAATATTCCCAGATAACTTGACCTAAAATATCAATAATCTGGAAATCAATAGTTTGCTCAGTAATTACTTGAAATTCAAAATTAACCGATTGTCCAATTGATGGGTTAGGATATGGAGGGTAAAAAGTAAAATCTTCTGAATACCCATCTGATAAACTCAATGAATAATCCCAATCATTTTCATTGTCTCCCAATGCTGAAACGATCAAGGTAATCCATTCTATGCCAATTTCAGGATCAATATTCTGTTCCAATCCGCTTTTTACTATCCATTGATCTCCACCACTCGATTTAACAATTGATGTAAAAGAAAATTCGCCGTTGACTTCAGTTAATGATATTGCGACGGGTGTTTCTGTCAAAAGGGAATAATAATGGGACTCATAAAGTTGGAGTGAATAATTATCAATTGATTCAATATCACCTTTTTCAAAAAAGAAATAATCCTCTTTTGGAGGAGGACTCACTACTGTTAAATAGCCATCTGCTTCTTCATAGGAATACACGCCTGCATTTTCACTGGAACTTAAGATTTGGTTTGCAATACGCATTTGGTTATAAGCCATTTCAAAACTGAAATTATTTTCCTGTAATGCTGCATCGATTGCTAAAAAGCTGATATCATTCAATGGACTGGCATACTCTCTTGAATAGTCCCAACACTTGCGGATGGTTTCCCGTCCCCCCAAATGTTCATCAATATACTGGAAAAAGATACAGGTTCCGTACATGAAAGTGCCCTCTGTTCCAATCGCATGGTCTGGATTGGAGAAAAAGTTCGGGATATACCGATAAAAATCATTGATATTATCGTATAACTCATCTTCACTCCAAGTGGCAGACGCTTCCATGAACCAAAATTTTTCATAACAATTATACCCAAATTGAATGGAATGAAAGAATTCGTGAACCGCAGTCACCTGAATATTTTCTAATACAGTATGATTATTAAATTGGGATGCAGTATATGAATTTCTCATTTTAATAAATCCATAACAAGATTCTCCTGATCCTTCTCCAAAAGTCAGCCCAAAATAAGTTGGGGATAAATATTCAATATAAATCTCATAAAGATCATGATCATTATTTGGATTCAGGGGTGGTGGGTCAAAGCCCATTGAATCGATATAAAAGGACCAGACTTCTTCGAATACTACACCCATGTTTGTTACATAATCTTCATTTTCCACTGCATCATTTGAGGATTCATCCAAGGTGTAAAAAAAACGAAAATGCTCCGTATCGTAAATTTGATCCAGTACTGTAGATTTTAAAACAATTATCTCGTTCCCATGGACTGAAAGTCCGATTTCACTTAACCGAACTTTTTCAAGATCGGTTAAACCAATGGCACCTTGTCGAATCAAATTATTGATATGCAGCGTTGCATGAACAAGGTCGCTTGAATGGAAAAGAGCATAATATGAATTTTTCACTGACAATTCATTTCCATACAAACAGGCGCAGATTGAAATTAATAGAAGGAGTCTATTTGTCAAGATCATTAAATTTATCTTTGTATTTAAACCTCATATAAAGGCCCATTATCAAAAAAACAATTGCCCAAATAATTGATAAAAATAAAAGTGAATCCTTCATAGTATCACCAAATAAGGTCTAATAAAAAAGTTGTGATTAATACACCTAACCCACTTTGAGTCTGCGAATTTATTCTATTATCTGAATCTAGGATTAATCCTGTTACTGCCAACCCAGTTCCAGTGAAATAGAGCCAATTTCTTATTTTTTGAGGCATTTCTTTATTATCTTGTCCTAAATTCATCTTTTTTACGGTCTCAAGTTGGGCAAGATATTCCGTAGAATAATGGAGCGAAGCCACCAGAGTATTTGTGTTTTTTACCAATAAAAAATCATGGTTTTCAATGGGTTGTTTAATACGAATGCCCAGTTGAATGGATTCATCACTCTCAATGATTTGGAAATCTATAACCTGTGGTGGTAATTTGCGAGGCATGAGAGAAGAAGAATCTCCTTTGACCTTATACATTGTTATGTAAAACCAACCTGAACTGGCCTGCCAGGCCGTGATGTTACTCACATCTGGTAAATTATTCATCTTCAATTGCACAACAATTCCATTAGCTTTGGATTCAAGAGAAATGGAATTCAGCGCGTTTGATTGTGAGTACAATGTCGCTGAATAAAAAGTGAATAAAATGATATGTTTAAAAAAATTGATCT
>CAZBZK010000142.1:0-2666 GCA_964496365.1 uncultured bacterium | reverse complement strand
GGTTATTTTTGCCGATAACTTACCATTGACTCAACGTTATTTTCATACGGAAGACGAAGGCCATACTTATTCCAGAGGAACGTTTATGATTGTACTTTCTGATGAGGATTTGATAGAAGACTTAACCGATGAGTATACGGGGAATTTTGTTGAGTTTAAAAAATCTCAAGGGTATAATGTTGTCATAAAAAACTATTCGGATTATGGATCCGCTAACTATCTAAAACAGTATTTTCAATTTTATTTTGAACAGATTGATTCCATGTTAGAGTATGTATTGTTGGTAGGTGATGTAGATGGACTTTATGCCATTCCGTCGTTTACAATTGGGTCTTATAATGAAAATGAAGATGATGCAACAGATTATCCCTATACTTTTTTTGGTGAAGATGTGTTGGACACAAAATTCTTTATTGGGCGTTGGTCAATTCAAAGTGTTCAGGATTTTTTAATGATCAAAATGAGAAGTATTCAGTACATCAAAATGGATTATATTACTGATTATTCATTTTTGAATCGTGCTCTTCTTGTTGCTGGAAATTATAATGGTGAAGATGATGCACCTCAGACGTGGCCTGTAACACCGGTTTGGACATCCCTCTGGCTTGAGGATGAGTTGAAAAATTTCGGGTATGGCCAAGTGGATACTGCATTATTCCACTTAAACAATCAAAGCACAGTAAATCCTCAAATTGAGGAGTCATGGAATAGCGGAGTGGGAATTATCAATTATAGAGGATGGGGTGATGCAAACGGCTGGCATAAACCTCGTTTTCATAGAGAGAATGTCAATGAATTAACCAATGGATGGAAAATGCCCATTGTGATGAGTTTTGTTTGTAATACGGGAGATTTTGGTAATCCCATTACTCAATGTTTCGGTGAATGGATGTTAAAATCAGGGTCTCTACAATTTCCAAATGGTGCCGCTGCAATGATAGGTCCATCTGATTTGGACACAGATACACGATTCAATAATGTGATGTGTGGAGTGATGTGGGATGAGTTATTGGAAGAAAGAGTCCCTGAACTGGGACCGGCACTCCATTCAGGAAAAAAAGCCATCGGAGTGGAATTCCCTGAGTATAGTGTAAATGGACAAAATATCACAGAATTTTATTACCATGTTTATGGAGTTTTAGGAGATCCAAGCCTGCCTGTTTGGTTAAAGGAACCGGGGAATTTATCAGCAGATATTGAAGAGACGCCGACTCTAAATCAATCTCATTTGTCTACTGTTATCACTAATGAATCAGGAGAATTAATCATGGATGTAGTAGGAGCGCTGATTCATAACGGAGAATTAGTGGGAAAGGGATTGTCCAATCAAAATGGGATTTTAGATATTGATTTTGAAAATATTTCGCTGGGAGAGACATTAAATCTCTACCTAAATAAGCCTCAGTTTTTTCAGAAAAAAATCGAATTAACATTTGCTAATGATGATGGATCCGAGTTGACTCAAAGTGAATACAATATCCCTGATTCACCATCGGGAATTACGTATAATTTTTTTAATTCAAATTCTACGAACGAACATGCACCTGTGTACGATTGGGTTGAGATAAAAGAGATTGGGACGAATCTAAATTTAACCGATGACAGTCATATTAGGGATGTAGAAATAGGGTTTGAATTTCCATATTATGGTGAACTTTTTAATTCCATGACTGTTTGTTCAAATGGATGGGCTTCATTTCTCCCTTGCCTTGACGGAGATGGTGACGGAGATTGTAATGCCCTCAGTCATTTTTTCAATAATTCCATTACTCATCCAATTGGACCTTACGGAATGCTTGCTCCATTTTATGATGATTTAGATGACAATCAGGGAATCGAACCATTTGATGTATTTGCATATCAGGATGATAGTAATCAACGATTCATTATTCAATGGGAAAATGTTGCGAATGGACAACATGACGAGGATTGTATTCCCGGTGATGATGAATTTTGTCCTAAAGAAACATTCCAACTGATATTATTACCCAATGGTAACATTCTTTTTCAATATAAAAATGTGAATGATGTGGATGACCATGGCTGTACTATAGGTATTGAATCACCAAATAAAAATGAAGGAGTTGAGTACATATTTTATAATCAACAACATGAAAATGCTTCAGTTTTAACCAATGAATTAGCTATCTTATTTATGCAAAATAATCTGAATATTTCAAACAATTCAATTCCAACTCATTATTTTATATCAAAGAACTTCCCAAATCCATTTAATCCTTCAACCACAATTCAGTATAACATACCACACCGAGCTGAAGTCAGGATAACCATTTTTGACCATCAGGGAAGGGAAGTGATTCAATTGGTCAATAATATAATAAATGCTGGTGTGAACTTCGTAGAGTGGAACGGGCGAAATCAATCGGGTATGGAGGTCAGTTCAGGAATTTATTTTTATCAGGTTTCATGGGATGATTTTGTTCAATCCGGAAAAATGCTTTTAGTTCGATAAAAGATATTTGTATAGTTGCGCATATATGCAACTAAATATTAATTTTGTGGGTAAATGAAATACCCATTAGAAATTTTTAAAGCACTTTCGGAAGAAACCAGATTCCGAATTATCCATATTTTATTAAATTCAAAAAATGAAATTTGTGAGTGTGATTTATCGGTCATACTGGATGTTCCACAATATAATATTT
>CAZBZK010000141.1:0-2724 GCA_964496365.1 uncultured bacterium | reverse complement strand
AGATGATACAAATGACAAGTGGAATCAGAGATCAATGGGAATTGTTAGCCATAGGTGGTTGGCGATTAGATGATGTTATTACAACGGAACATGTTTTACAGCTTATTAAAAGGCAAAAGGAACTCAATTTTGAGCCCAATACGCAGTATTTATATTCCAATATGAATTACACTTTACTTGGACAAGTTGTTGAAGAAGTTTCTGGAAAAACTTTAGCAGAATTTTCAAGCGAACGAATTTTTGGACCCCTAGGTATGAATTCAACACATTTTCATGATGACCATGAGCATATTGTAGATGATCGCTCGTACTCCTACAAGGAAATCGAAGGTGAGTTAAAAAAATCAGTTTTAAGCTATGCAAACGTTGGAGCAACAAGCCTCTTTACAACTGCGAAGGATCTGGCTAAATGGTTAGATAATTTCCGTCATAAGCGTGTCGGTGGACCTGAATTATTAGATGAATTGTTAACTCAGGGCATTTTAAATAATGAGGAAAAGATTTCATATGCTCATGGTGTGGTAATTGGCGATTATAAAGGATTAAAGACAGTGAGTCATGGTGGTGCCGATGCTGGTTTTAGGTCACATGTGGTTTGGTTCCCAGATAAAGAGGTGGGAATAGTTGTCCTAACAAACTTAGCAACTGCTGGCCCAAGCGGTAGAGCCTATAAAATCGCAGATTTATTATTTGAAAAAGAGTTCAGTCAATACAGCGAAGCGGCAAACAGAAATGAACCTGAAACAATAGTAGTGGATGATAAAATACTTAATTCAATAATTGGTAGATATAAAATTGATACGGGTGTAGAAGTCGAATTATATAAACGGTGGTCATCCGTTTATGCAAAATTTGAAAATATAGATCCAGTGCGTTTAGCTCCAGTTGGAGAAAATAAGTTTTGGGTAAAAGATTTTAAAAAAACTTTAGAATTCAAAATTGGGAATAATTCTTCGGATAATTATTTTATTATTTTTAACGAAGACGGTCTGGAATCTGGTAAAGGTGTTCAAACGGATCCATTTATAGTTTCCGATAGTGAGCTAAAGAAATTAAAGGGGAAATATTATAGTCCGGAATTAGAAGCTTTATATACAATCTTCCCCAAAAGTAATGGATTGATTGCAAGCCATATTCGTCATGGGGAAATTGAGCTTAAACCGATTTTCAAAAATCAGTATATGGGAGATAAATGGTTCTTTTCCAGCCTTAGTATCCAAAAAGAAGATGATATAGTAACTGGATTCATATTAAACGGAGGCAGGGTTAAACATTTAAAATTTATCAAACTGGATAATCCTCTACCAGATTTAGCTATTATTTCTGAACCATCCATAATACCTGAATATCCTTTTCCTGCTCCAAGTGGGAAGTATAGCATTGGTATGAAAGAATATTTTTGGACTGATAAGTCGCGAGAAGAAATATTTACCAAAAACAAAGATGATTTCCGAAATGTAAATATCCGTGTATGGTACCCCACCGATAAAAATACCGGCCAGAAAGCAAAGTATATCACAAATCAGGATGAGTTTGGTTCTAACACTGAACTCAATATGGTCCAACATGTAAAAACCAATGCATTAAATAATGCGCAACCATTAAAAAAAATAAAACCATTTCCAGTATTAATTTATAATCATGGAGGTGGCTGGACTCGCTTCACAAGTACATTTACCACAGAGGAATTGGCAAGTCACGGTTTTGTAGTATTTTCAATTGGACACAATGGATTTAATAAAACTCAGTTTCTGCCAGATGGAACAAGTGTTTTAATGGACACATTATCATTTCCTGAACCAACTGGAGATTTTAAAAAAGATGCGATACAGTCTTGGGAATATCTCGATGAGCTTCATTTTCCTCAGTGGGTGGCTGACATAGAATTTGTTTTAGGTAAAATTGTGGAACTAAATAATGGTGGGTATTTCAACAATATTCTAGATCTTGAGAATATTGGATTATATGGATGGTCTTTTGGAGGGGCTGCTTCAATTGAAACAGCAATTTCTAATAAACAAATTAAAGCTGCGGTTAATCATGATGGTCAATTATTTGGTAAATCACATCAAGAAACAATTGCAAAACCTTTTATGTTATTTCATGCTGGTGATGTGCCAGATGCTCCTGAAGGAGAAAATGATAAAGAAAAAGAAAATAATAAACGGATTATGGATGAATTGATTGAAATCGTTAGAATCAAAAATAAACAATTAAAAGAAAAAGCCACCCATGATTGGTTTGATGTAACAATTAATGGAGCAAACCATGGCCATTTTTCTGATTTACTTTTATTCTATCCTGACTATGCCGGTGATTTGTCGGCTAAAAGAGCACATAAAATAATTAATGCTTTAACCGTTGCATTTTTCAACCATTATTTAAAAGGAAATCCTTTAGATTTATTGAATGGACCAGAATCCAATTTTCCAGAAGTGAAAATGGTAAAAAACTAATCTATGATTAAATATAAAAAATTAATTTATCATTTATATTTCTATGTTTTAGTTATTGTATTTACCCCCAATTTGATTTTAGGAGATATTTGTGCTCAAAGTTTAAGTTCAGATTATATTGTAACAAAAGACGGCACAAAATTAGCAGCGGACATTTACAAACCTGATAACCATTCAAATTCAAAATATCCAGCTTTACTCATTATAACGCGATATCGGCGTGGTATCCAAGATGGGAAAACTGGAGAAATAATTTCCACCCTTAGCC
>CAZBZK010000140.1:1484-2807 GCA_964496365.1 uncultured bacterium | reverse complement strand
TAATGTCCTCGTCAAATTCATGAGAGTGTTCTTGAGAATTTAAAAATGCCTCAATGTCAATGTTGTTACTGTCAGAGTCCCATGCAAAAACTGCAACTTCAGCATTTTCATAATTTCCTACTTTACACGGTGAAACTACACATGCCTGTTTATATGAATTACCACAACAGCCACCGCACCAAACCTTACAAATTATTAAAATCATCAATATACTAAAGGTATATACGGCAATTATTTTTCCAATTTTATATATTTTATTCATTAAAAATTAAATCTATCTTTGTTCTCACAATTTATGGATTGTAAATCCGAACTGCATTTTTCTTTACTTCTTCAAAATTAAAATAAACATCTTTCATTTTCTTTTCACTAAATAAAAAAGCCTGATCACTGTAATGAATAGATACTTCATTTTGTGTAGATCCATATTGATGAATACTTTTTGAACTCACATTTCCATTTTTATCCCATTCAGCATAAATGATATAGCAATCACCGGCAATTCCTTTTAGTGTACCATTTTTTTGCGGAATTCCGTAAACTGCATGGTTAATGTCAGGTCCTCCATTTAAAGGAAGATTTACATTGCCACGAACCAATCGATTCACATCTCCCCAAGGAACTTCCAATCCACCATGCCATTTTTTGAATTTCTTTGCAGTAAGTAAAATATTATCAGATAGTTTATTTAAATTGATGTGTGCTGGATTGGATTCAAGGAAATTATACAAACTGAAAATTGCAAAAGCTGTATGTGGATTTTGTACAGTTGTTCCCAGATCCCATTTTTGGAGTGCAATTATTGCAGAAATTAACAGTGGATTTTCAGTTACAATATCCTGGGTTCTTTTAATAATTCCAGCCAAATTGGATTTAGCGGAATATTTTAAATCATATTTATATTTAAAAATATCATCAGTTGAAATAACATCATCAGTTCCAAATAGCTCTAATGATCGAAGTGCTCTATTTGTCATGACCGTTTCAATCCCGAACCATTCAGGAAAATCTTTTTCCTTTGGGTTTTCTTTTCCTGTTGTGGTTTGAAATGGAGAACTATTGCAATTTTGAATAAATCCAGATTCTGGATTGAGTACCTGAGGTAACTCTGAATACTCTATATTTCCTTGCCAAAGCGTTTCTTTCGTATTTCCAGATATTATTCCATCCCAATTATAACCGGGGTTTCTTTTTGGAAATTTTGCATTATAAACATAATAAATATTTCCATCTTTGTCCGCGTATCCTGTATTAAAACTTGGGATTGCCATCATTTCCATTGCGGATTTCCATTCATCAAAATCCTTCGCTTTATTCATTTTA
>CAZBZK010000140.1:0-1474 GCA_964496365.1 uncultured bacterium | reverse complement strand
ACCATTGTTCAATCACTCTAACATCATCCATTCCTTGAAAACAAATTGCAAATTTTTTACCAGAATTACTTTCAAAAACAGGACCAAAAATAGATCGATATCCTTTTCGATTAATTGTAATTTTTATAGGGCCAAATAATTTAACTTTAAATGAAATTGGGATTACTTCCAAATTGAGTAGTTCTCCATCTACAAAATATTGGTTTTGATTTTCTTCATTTAATTCAAGTTCATAAACGTCAATTAAATCCGGACTATTTACAGTATGAGACCAGCCTAAGTTTTCATTATGTCCTACCAAAACAATGGGCGATCCGGGAAATAATCCACCTACGGCATTCCAACCTTCTTCACTATTTAAATGCGCTTCATACCACGCTGTAGGCCCTTCCCAAGGTTGATGTGTGTTACTCATTAAATGTGTATTCCCTGCTTCACTTCTATTAGGTGATACTGCAAAAACATTAGAACCCATAGTCTCTCCATAAACTTGTGGAAAGTGAGAATACATTTTCATTTTTTCAGGGTATTTATCTTCCATAACCTGAGATAAAACTTTGTCTAGCCCATAGAAAAATGGAGTTTTGTGCATGAATCCCGCAATGAGATCTTTACCCGTAACAGGAAATATGTTCTTAGGGACATCTTTGGGTTGATTTTTAATTAAATAGTAATTTATTCCATTTGCGTAGGCATTACATAGTTCAATGGTTTTTTTGTCTAATTGTGAATAATTTGCTTCAAGATTATCCCATAAGCCAATAAGTTGGACTAAGAAATCACTGGGAGCTAAATCTTTTCCATAGTATTCGCCCAATTTTCCTCTTCCTGCCATTAAGGAAAAAATCATATTTTTAAGATCATCTTCTGCATTTGCATAGGCAAGCCCAAAGGCAACATCCGCATCCGTTTTTCCATAAATATGTGGAACTCCCCAATCATCTCTATAGATGGTTACATCTCTTTTTTTGGGAAAATCTCCAGTGAATTTTAGACCATGTGAACATGAATTAAATAATAAAATTAATCCGAGGAAAATTAGTGTTTTTTTAATCATTTTTACTTTCTTTGAAACTCAAAGATACAGAATTGATTCAGTATCTTTTTCCAGTTTTTTGGCTTTCGTCAGGAAAAACATGACCTAAATGAGCATCGCATTTTGCACATTTTACTTCAGTCCTAATCAAATCCAATGATAAATCTTCAATTTCATTAAGTGCAGAATCATTTAAAGGCTGATTATAGCTCGGCCATCCTGAACCTGAGTCATATTTATTATTTGAAATAAATAATTCTGAATCACAGCAAATACAATGATAAATTCCAGATTCTGTATGTAAATAATATTTGTTATTATATGGGGATTCAGTTCCACATTCTCTTGTAACATGATATTCAATTGGAGTTAATTGTTTTTTCCAATCCGCATTAGTCTTTTTCATTTCTTTATTTACCATCTGTTATATGCAGGATG
>CAZBZK010000139.1:0-2824 GCA_964496365.1 uncultured bacterium | reverse complement strand
TGGTTCAAACCTTGAAATGCGATTCTCTCACCAAGGGAGATAAATATCCATGCGGGGAATGGGATTACATTTGGAATACATTCATTAAGGTCCCCGTTGGAGATACAACCGAATCATTCAGCATCGGCAGTTTTGTAACGCCTTACGGGAAACGTCTTAGGCTTGGTGGAGAAAATGGATGGGAATGGACTTACGATATGACTGATTATGCTCCAATTCTAAAAGGAAACAGGGAATTCATTGTCGGTAACAATCAAGAATTACTGGATTTGAAATTTTTGTTTATCGGCGGCAGTCCAGAAAGAAATGTATTAAGCGTGGAAAACATCTATCCTTACGGAAATTACAAATACGGAGAGTTGGCAGATGATTCAGTCTTGACGAAAAGGAAAATTATATTAAATCCAGACGCTTTTGGATATAAAATTAAATCCGTCATTTCCGGTCATGGGCATGAAGGTCCCCGAAACTGCTGTGAATGGGACAGTAAAACCCATACATGGTACATGAACAATTGGGAAGTGTTCCGATGGAATGTGTGGAAAGATTGCGGAAATAATCCCATTTATCCTCAGGGAGGAACCTGGCCCTTTGACAGAGCCGGTTGGTGCCCCGGAACCAAAGTGGATGAATATGAATTTGAACTGACACCATATGTAAACCCCGGTGACACCATTCATTTAGACTACAGCATTCAGAATTATTTTGATAACGGAGAAAGAAACGGAAACCTGCGAATGTCCCACCAGCTCGTCAGTTACGGAAAACCCAACTTTAAACATGATGTTGAAATTGTGGAAATTATCGCACCCAGCAGTCAGGACAAATACAGTCGGATCAATCCTACAATGTCAAACCCCAGAATTCTCATCCGCAATTCCGGTGAATATAATCTGAAAACCGTTGAATTTCAGTACGGACTGAAATGCGGTAAAAAATCAAATTATAAGTGGTCAGGAAATTTAGCATTTCTTGAAGAGGAAGAAGTGATTCTTCCAATACCAAGCTGGAGAGGATTGAAGAAAAATCAAAACTTTATGGTAAAGGCCAAAAATCCAAATGGAATTAGGGACGAAAATCCTCAAAACAATTTTCAAAATTCTATTGTTCCTCTGCCAAAAGTATTCCCGACAGAATTCAATCTCTATATCCACACAAATAATGTGAACAGGGCACAGGAAAATTCATTCACTCTTTCTGATATAAAAGGAACCGTACTTTATGCTGAAGGAAACTTCAAAGATTCCACTGAATATCGCTTTCCCATAAAACTCAAAAAAGGTTCTTATCAATTTTTATTCAAGGATAACATGGAAGACGGAATATCCAGACACTGGTGGTACCGAAACAGCGCACCAGAAAAGATTGGTATTAACGGTCAAATAAGATTTTTAACAATGTTAGGAGATACTCTCCACGAATTCAAACCGGATTTTGGACAGGAATTATTATTGAACTTTATCGTAGAATAGATCTATTTCAATTCAAAATGAATAAACTAAAGCTCATTAACCCTTTGATTGCAGCATAAAAACTGAACATATTGAGCCACAACTAAAACTATTCTGAGCTGTATAATTTTAAGAATGGTTGATATAGCTCATGTATCCTTGTTATATAGCTCATATATTTGGTAAATTGAGCTATAATAGTTTAATCATTGATTCATAACATCAAAGACAAAATGAAGAATCTGGACGATAAAAGTAAAAATATACTGGAATTTGTAAAAGAAAATCCATCTCTTTCGTCAAAAGAAATCCATGAGGGGAAAGATTGGGATATTTCCTATGCTACATTAAAAAGAAAACTCACTAAATTAATTTCTGGAAAACTTATTTTGCCTCTAGGAAAAGGAAGAGGACGAAAATATGTAATATCACCATCCTATAATTTATTTTTCCCAATTAATATCCTGTCCTATTTTGAGAAAGAAGTGGATGAGCGTAAAATAGTTGAGAGCTATAATTTCCCCCTGATTTCTGAAGTATTTGAATACGTAACTCTGTTTACAGAAAGTGAGTTACAATATCTAAACAATCTTCAGAATAAATATTTAGATAATATTTCAATGTTATCCAAATCAATGTATAACAAAGAATTGGAACGGTTAGCTATTGATTTAAGCTGGAAATCCTCTCAAATTGAAGGAAATACCTATTCACTTTTGGAAACTGAAAGATTATTGAAAGAAAAAGAGACGGCTGCAGGAAAGTCTAAAGATGAAGCTGTGATGCTCCTTAATCACAAAGATGCTATAGATTTTATTGTTAATAATCCTATGTACACTGATCCCATTTCTATTTCTAAAATTGAAGATATTCACAGTATATTGATAAAAGAAATGGAAATTGATCGCAACATTCGAAAAAGACGGGTGGGAATTTCAGGAACGAATTACAAACCACTGGATAATGAATTCCAAATCAAAGAGGCTTTACGTGACATGTGCAGACTGGTAAACAACCGAAAAATTGTTTTTGAATCAGCATTACTTCTATTAATACTAATCTCCTATATTCAGCCGTTTTCTGATGGCAATAAGCGTACAGCAAGAATTATCAGCAATGCAATTTTAATCAATAATAAATACTGTCCCATATCATTCAGAACTATTGATTCAGTAGATTTTAAAAAAGCAATGCTGATATTTTATGAACAAAACAATTTGACTGCCATTAAAGACATTTTCATACACCAGTTCGAATTTTCAGTAAAAACTTATTTTTAATTGAATTCAAAATTGAAACCTCTCTCATGGATTTAGGCCAGGAATTACTGTTTAACTTTTATGTAGGAAACATTCCATAAAATGAGTTTCTAC
>CAZBZK010000138.1:0-2831 GCA_964496365.1 uncultured bacterium | reverse complement strand
CCTGTTTATTCAATGCACTCTGAAATTCAATATGGTCCGGATCGGGGTAGTAAAATTCATCCCTTGCTTCAGAGTAACGGAGTGAATATTCGTTAATGTTGGCTGTCCGATGGCGTACCCATTGCCTCGCTACAAAAATGGGCATCTTACAATGAAATTTGAATTCCACCATTTCAAATGGTGTGGTGTGTCTGTGGCGCATAAGATATCGGATGAGTCCCCGGTCTTGGGACACTTTGGATGTGCCTTTTCCATAACTTACTCGTGCAGCCTGCACGATGGCATCGTCTCCGCCCATGGAATCCACGAGCCGGATAAAGCCCTTATCTAAACATTTGATTGCATCGTTTGGAATATCTGACATGTCAATTTTTCTCCGATAGAATATGAAATGTTTTATCTACTGCTTTTATATCACCGGCGATCAATCCCGGTGTTATCAAAGTCTTTTCCTGGTTAAAAATAACACCATTCCCTTTTAGGTCAATAAGCTTCCCTCCTGCTTCATTGATAATGCAATTTCCGGCGCAAATGTCCCATTCATTTTTTGGACGGAGTGATGCAAAAATATCTGCTTTCCCTGCTGCTGTGAGTCCCAACTTATAGGCTACAGAACCAATAGCTCTAAGTTCACCAAACGTACCATCAAAGGATGACCATAGCCCACGACGTGTTTCAGAACGACTATTTAAAATGACCATGTCTCCCACATCTTCTTTGGTTGCACAATGAATGGGTTCATCATTAAAAAAAGCACCTTCACCTTTCGCAGCAGTAAATGTCTCTTTTGTTACAGGATTAAACAAAACACCAATGATAGGTTCTCCCTGCTCTACCAACGCAACACTTACCACAAAATGGGGAACACCTTCTACAAATTCCTTTGTCCCATCCAATGGATCCACCACCCAAACGCGATCTTTATTTAACCGTTTAGGAGAATCTACTGTTTCTTCAGATAGCCAACCATAATCCAGTCGGGCAGTTGTTAGGATTTCTTTCAAACAAGAATCTGCAGCAAAATCAGCGGTCGTTACTGGATTATGATACCCTTTATCTTTGATTTCATAATCCGCTTTATAATATTTTAAAATGACATTGCCAGCTTCAATGGCAGCATCTTTAGCAAGGTTTAAGACTGAATTCATGGGGTGGAAATTAGAAACTAAAGAAGGAGAATGTTAATGTTATTAAAGATTTTATTTTGATTAATTCACCACAATCTCATCCGTAAAAATCCAACACGGGGCACCAACCCCGGGATGATATTCGGGACAGTTTTTTATATTTTCCCCATTCACTCGGATGTACCTTGTTTCAAGATTTTCCAGTTTTACCTCATATTTAAATATGTCCTGAATGAGACTAAACTTATTATTTGGATATTCCTCAAAAAGTGAATTGAAATTCCTTCCATCAATTGAATGAGATATCTCAATTTTTTCGGTAGGAAAATCCATACCACCTGATCCTGAAGCTGAACTACAATCTGCGGATGGTAATCTAATTTGTTTTGGGTTTCTCCAGGATCATTTTCTAAATTATATAGTTCGAGACCTGCCTTTCCCTTCCCGTAAGGTCCCGGATGTAGGTTTTTCCCGGTTCCACATTGACATAAGATCGATGAGTATGCGGAAAAACAAGTTTCCATTTCCCTTGACGGAATGTTATCAACTCCCTGCCATAATAATAAAAATAATGTTCACGGGGATTGGAATCTTATACCCCTGTCAATATAAGCAGGAGACTCACCCCGTCATCAGTGATGAACAAGAAGCACTACACACTGCTTGAGATACATAAAAATCTGTAAACTGAATTCCTTCTTTTGCCATCCTGTCCAAGTTCGGTGTCTCAAATCCTTCTGCTCCGTAACACCCAATATCACCGTTCCCCTGGTCATCCTGTAAAAATGATAATTATGTTGGGAAGGATTGTTTTTTTACCACAACCTGCTAAAATTAATAGCCAGAGGAAAAGATGCTTTTTCACTAATTAACAAATACAAATATCATTCATATAACCGTCATTTCCATTTGTTTTTCAAATATGTTTCCATTTTTCAGTGATATATGATGCACAAAGGAATCCTCATAAAACTGAAGTGACCTGAAATAATTACCATTCTTAAAATGAATTGCAGCTCCGGTATCAACAGCATAACCGGAACTGGATTTACCCTTTTTTAAAAATTCATGTACACTTGGTCTTCGATCCGGTTCTTCCTGATAATGTGGACAGCACATTCCATTGAGAAATCCCAGACAATCTAAAACATTCAAATTACTTGCCCAGGAATCTGTGATTCCCTTTTCGAACCAGCATATTGCACCGGCACTCACACCACACAGAATTTTCCCCTTATTGTAAGCTTTAAGGAGCAACTTATCCAGTTTCCATTCTCTCCAGACAGCCAGCATACTTTTGGTATTCCCACCTCCAACATAGATTACATCAGCTTGATTGATGATGCTATCCAGTCGTGGTGTTCGTTGAAAATATGTAATATGAGATGGGTCACAATTCAGTTTAGAAAAACAGGAATAATAATTCACAATGTACCCTTTATCCTCTCCACTTGCAGTGGGGATGAAAACAATATTGGGGATTTCTTTTCCGGTTTGTTCCAAAATGTATTTTTCAATCTTATTGTGTTTTGGATTCCTTCCAAATCCTCCTCCGCCAATTGCAATGATATGTCCTTTATCAGCCATTATTATCCTTTTTAAAAATAATCAGTTTTTCTCTTCCTTTTCTGGTCTCTACAGATAAATCGGAAAATTCTTCGGATTCTATTTCCCAATTCCCACCAAATAATTTCTTTACTTCAT
>CAZBZK010000137.1:0-2843 GCA_964496365.1 uncultured bacterium | reverse complement strand
GTTCCTGCACTATTCGCCCGAATCCAATATCCTTTTCCCGGAATCATTTCATCTGAATTTACATAACCGTTTTCAAATCCATAAATCGTTCCTGGTATGATTAAATATTGAGGGTCATAAATTGATGAGACTGAGATGATTGAGGACAACCCTGAAATGAGGTTCCAGTCTTCGTTTAAATTCAAGACTATTTCATCAACCGAATAACCTGTTATTTGAGTTTCTCCAGATTGAAAAAATCTCAACCAATAACCCGTACCAATATTTAATTCGTTGTCCAAAACATACCCACCGGAAAATGAATATAATGTTCCTTCAATGGCATCTGGAAACAGGGAAGGTACATTTTGATATTCAACGATGAGAGGAAGTCCTACCAAATTCCAATTTTCAAAATAATCAATGGTCAATATTGATTCTGAATATTGATCAAAATAATCCAATCCATATTTTTGAGCTCTAGCGATCATGATATCATTTCCCGGATGGGTATAGCTCCACTGGACACTTCCCGCTGAATTTACTTCAAAAATATATGCATCATCTGCTTCAGTGATTAGGGTATTTCCATTTGGCTGTCTAAAAGCTCCACTTTGAACATCGGATTGGATAGTACTTCCCGATGAATAAGTCCAAACAGGATTTTCTGGACCAAAAGGTTGATTTTCTGAAATTGTGTAAGAACCATCAGGATTTATTGGTGTTACCAATTCCAAAACAGCTGAAGAATTATTGGTATGTCCATTATTGAATAAAATCAAATTACCGGCACCGGGAGACCCAGATGGTATCCAATTTACACCATGTTGAGCATCCAAGATATGATCCGAATTGTTGCCCCGATCATAGTTTTGAGGATTTCCCCATCGGTAAAGTAAGTCACCACCCATTCCAGAATTTCCACCACTGTGTCCAGCGGCTTCTTCAGTTGTCGTGCTGTGGTCAATGATGAAAATTTCGTCTTGATGTCTTGAGGAAAGAATGATTTGATCCAATTCAGCATTATAGGCGATTGCGTTTATATGCATCCAATCTGCATTGGCTCCACCGGGACCACCGCTATTTCCTACGTTTCCATTGTTAATATCGAACAATTCGGGATGTTCAGATACGTTTACATAGTTTGGATAGGAAGCACTTACATCCTGACATAAATGATCCCATAAATGCCATTCCCAATCAATATTACCCGTTTCGGGATTTAATTCCAATATTGTTTCAGACCACATTTGATTCAAGGGATTATTAATGGTTTGTCTCCCCATTGCATAGGCTTCAGTGGCGGTTTTTCTTTCCCAAACAACAATTAAGACATTGCCATTAGGCAATGGTTCTACATCATGGTGATGTTGATAGGTATCATTAGCAAATTGATAATCCCAGAGAGTGGTGCCTGTCCACGATAATTTACTGATTCCACCCCCAACTCCACCAGCATTCATGGAAGGATTGGAAACCCGATAAGGATAAATGATACTACTGTCAGGATATAAATATGGCATACTCGCAGGGCTTCTATTATGTGACCAAGTGTGAACCACATTACTGTTATGATCCATCAAATATGTGGTAGAATTTCCACCTCCGCCACCACCTCCACCGGGTGTAAAAATTGTATATCCTTCAAATACTTCA
The DNA here is from genome assembly GCA_964496365.1 of uncultured bacterium. GTDB lineage: Bacteria > Fidelibacterota > Marinisomatia > Marinisomatales > AB-629-J13 > AB-629-J13. The sequence continues at coordinate 1,208 of CAZBZK010000137.1, read as the reverse complement.
CCATTGAGAGATATGAGTGAAAGAAAAAATAGTAAACTAAATTGATATCGCTTCATTTTATTCCTTTTTAGTTTTTTTTTATAGATGTAAAACTAATAATAAAGTTAACTTTTTTCTAACAACGACTCATTATATTTTACATTTAAATTAGATTGCATTGAATATAACTATTTTTCAACGAATTATAAAAATATATCTAACCCTTGGAAAGACCTTCGGTAAGTGGATATCACCTATTTTTTCCGGTGTTTTAATTGGAGGGTTATGGATAGTTGTCAGTTTGGCAATGATTCTGGACAATATAATCTGGATTTCACTTTGTAGAAAAAAACTAAAAAACCCAATAGTAATTGTTGGAAATCCAAGATCAGGGACAACTTTTCTTCAACGTTACATGGTTAATGAGAAAATTGGTGTAGGTACGGAGCTTTGGCAATTACTGTATCCATCCCTGATTCTTCAAAAACTGATCAGACCCCTACTCCCTATTTTAGAAAAAATAAGCCCCGCACGTCATCATTCAACAGTCGCCCACAAAACCAGTCTACGTTCTGTAGAGACCGATGATGTTTCCATTTTGTTTCGTTATTTAGATGGATTTTTTCTATATGGCTTTATCCTATCTTGGGCAGATGAAAATGTTTTTGATTGGTTTGATCCCCGAATAAGAAATTCATCCCATAGAGATTTTAAATGGCTTTCCTCAATTTGGAAACGTCGGTTGATTTCTTCAAAGCAAAACCAAATCATCGCCAAATTATTTTCAGTCAGTGCAAATACACCCAATTTTCAACACCATTTTCCAATGGGTAAGATTCTTTATATGGTTCGTGACCCACTAAGTGTTATCCCATCCGGGTTGAGTTTAGTGACAGGTGTTTTGGATAAAAAATTCGGATTCTGGTCATTACCAGAAGAAAAACGAAAACGATACATTGATCGTCTTTATCATGCGTTGGTTGAACTGCTGATCAGATTTCATGATGACTGGGTTCATGATAGGATTGATAAAAACCGAGTTTTAATTGTTCAATTTGATCGGATGATGAATCAATTTGATGATTTGATGGACGAAATATTACGATTTTTAAACATGGAGCCAACTGAGGAGTTAATGGAAAAAATAAAACGTACAGCCAATAGTCAGAGAGAATTCAAAAGTGAACATAAATATGATTTGGAAAAATTCGGATTATCAAAGGAACAGA
>CAZBZK010000136.1:0-2849 GCA_964496365.1 uncultured bacterium | reverse complement strand
AATTGAATATAGTGAACGGAGCTAATTTTATTTGATTCCTCTCTACCAGTCTCAAATTCAGCATAAATTTTTTGATCTTCAATCTCAAAATAAATCGCTTTGCCTTCTGTAAGTCCAATAAACTGATTCAACACAGGTCGAATTTGAGCTTCATCAGTCACTTCAATAAATAAAGTTGCACTCAGTCCATTTACCAAAGGGAGCAACGAATTGTATACATCTATCTCTTCTTGAATTTGATTATCGTGCACCATACGTTCAGCGCGCATCATTTCCTGAATTTGAAATTTCATTGTTTTCCGATTTTCAAACGTGATGGTAATATTGGGTCCCAGAGAAATACGGCGCTTCTTTTTATAATCCATCAATTCACTCCGATAATCATTCCGAACTTTTTCATATTCTATAATGTTCATTAAATCTGTTATTACAATTGGTTTCATTTTTTCCCTTAATTTTAACTAAAGCCGTATGCTTTATGTAATTCTAAAATTGGATGGCTCGGTGCCACATCCCCTTCACTGGCCTGGGTTAATTGATGACTTGCCAAACTACAGTCTGAACAAACAATGTCTGCATCCCGCTTATTGATATCATTAACACAACGTTCTGCCACCTTCATAGACGGTTCAAAATATTCGGTTTTCATGCCCCATCCACCATCCATGCCGGAACATCGATTTATAAGATTCACTTTTGTATTCGGGATCAATTTTAAAATATCTCGTCCCTTAAATCCCATTTGCTGTGCCTTCAAATGACAACTCACATGGTAATTCACTGTACCAATTTCATTTTCGAAATTTGTATTGAGGTTTCCTTGTTTATGGAGATAAACCAGGTACTCCGAAATATCAAAGGTATTTTCTGATATTGATTTAATTTTTTCATTCATTTCCAAATAATCCGGATATTCCTTTTTCAAGGTTAAACTACATGTAGGCGGGCCGGTAACCACTATTTTGTATCCATCCTTCACCCACTGGCTCAATTCATCCACATTGGGGCGGGCCTGTTTTTCAAACCCTTTAAAATCACCGAGACTTAAATAAGGTGCACCGCAACACTGCTGTTCTGGATAAATGCATTCAACACCATTAAACTCTAAAATTTCAACAGAAGCTTTTCCTAATTCTACATCATGGGCATTGGTGAAACATGTTCCAAAAATAACCACTTTATCGATGGGATCAGATATACTGGATTCATGTGTTTTAAACCATTTTGAAAATGTATTTGTTTGAAATTTTGGAAGAATCCTGTGTCGGTGAAGCCCTATTAATTTTTCCATAAAAAATCGAACAATTCTAATTTTATTCGAAAAATTAATTAAAGGTCCAAATAATGAGCCCAACTTTCCGGCGAAATCCGTATCGGCTAAAAATTTATCGTTAAATTTCACGCCTCTTTCCCTTGTCCGGATTGCTTGAGCTCGGGTCATTAATTTGGGGAAATCTAGTTGAAATTCATGATCCTTCCCCGGTGTATAAGGGCAGACGGGGTCACATAATTTGCACTGGTAACATAGATCAACAATTTCCCATCGTTCTTTTTCAGTTAAGTCGGATACTTCACCGCGAAACTCTACTTCTATACTGGCATTCGATGCATGTTCACCTTCTGGGAGATCTAAAAAATCGCTTCTTTCAACTTCTTTACCAACCCGACCTTCTGCTTCTGCAATCTCACGCTTTCGTGATCCTGCATTATCAATAGAATTAAATAAAGATGGAAAAGATGGACATAGGTTGAAACAAAGTCGGCACCCCACACATACATCATAGATACGGTCCATTTCCTGATACAATGATCCTTTATCCCAGTACGTAGGATTGGTAATATCATAAATAGTATTTTGTGTATCGGAATGATTAAGCAATTAAAGTTACTCTTAAGTATTAAAGATTAAGCTGATTATCGGGTTCAAGAAAAGAACCCGATAATCAATCAACTGATTTATAAAGAATCGAGTGTTTGCTGGAATTTTCCAGCGTGGGATTTTTCAGCTCGTGCTAAAGTTTCAAACCATTCAGCAACTTCATCAAAACCTTCTTCTCTAGCTGTGGATGCAAACCCAGGATACATTTCTGTATACTCGTATGTCTCGCCGGCAACTGCAGCTTTTAGGTTTTCGGATGTTTCACCAATAGGCAATCCAGTACCAGGATCACCAGCTCCGCTCTTTTCCATAAATTCGAGATGACCAAAAGCATGGCCTGTTTCACCATCTGCTGTATTTTTAAATACACCAGCAGCCTCTGGATATCCTTCAATATCAGCCTGGCGAGCAAAATACAAATAGCGTCGGTTTGCCTGGGATTCTCCTGCAAATGCTGCTTTCAGATTCTCGTGTGTTTTAGTTCCTTCAAGTGACATAATTGACTCCTTTTGATTATTTGTGTTTATTACATGTACCGATAATCGTCATTAGAACATCATCGGCATCAAACTTATATTGTTTCTTTATAGTATTACGAATTTGCTCATCAAATAATTGCACATCAATCATATCACCACAAATTTTGCATTTCAGATGATCATGTGGTTCTCTATTCCAATCGTACCGTGCAATATTTCCGTCGTATATGGTATTAATTAATTGTGCATCATCCAATTGTTTCAAATTTCGATAAACTGTACCTAAACTAATGTTAGGGATTTTTACCTTCGCCTTTTGGAAAATCCAATCAGCGGTTGGATGAGAATTTGTACCATATACAATTTCTTGAATAGCTTCTCTTTTATGACTATATCGCATAGGTAAGATTAATTATAAATAGTAATAATTCCTATTATTGTTTATTTATTTCCTAAATCTATATAATTCAGTCGTAAATTTTATGAGATAA
>CAZBZK010000135.1:0-2892 GCA_964496365.1 uncultured bacterium | reverse complement strand
AGCGGATTACAGAATTATATTGAGGAAAATGATTTGGGAGTTTGTTTTTTTTCACCCCTTATGCACGGATTGTTGACAGGGAAATATTCGAATACGGTTGAGTTTCCTAAAGGAGATTTTAGAGAAAACATTGGTGCTTTTCGAGACATAGATGTGATTAATTTATTTCAAAAAAATACTGAACTGTTGAAAAACAGGTTTAAAAATCACCCAAATCCCGTAGTGCATGGTGTGATTGACACACTGGTTTCCGACTCAAAAAATAGCTGTGTATTGCTTGGACAGAGGAATAAAAAACAGGTTGAGGTTGCTTCATCCCTTGGCGAGACAGTCTCTGATAATGACAGAAAATGGATTAAGAGCATATATAGAAACTGATTTTATTTGAAAAATATTTATTACAGCCTTTCTTTTTGTGTTGTATTTTTGGGATGTGTTACTTTGATTAAAGACGACGCTCCCGGCACTAAAATGCCAACCCCAATAATCCCAAAACCTGTATCCATAAAAAAGATTGATAGTAGCATCACACTTCCAAAGATTACGGATTTGCTTATTAATCCAGACATTCCAGAAACACGTTTTGTTGCAAATGAAATTAAAACCCTTCTCTCTCCCGGGGTCGAGATAAGAATAGCTCCCAACCTTCAAACAGGAATAGGACAAATCGAATTAAACATAAATTCTGAACTCAACGTAAAAGAAGAAGGATACAAGCTCTCAATTTCTTCAAATAGAATTTTAATCGAAGCCTCATCATCTGAAGGACTATTTTATGGATATCAATCTTTGCGTCAACTTTTACCACCAGAACTGGAAAAAACGGGTGAGTCCCGTGCTCTTACTATCCCTTGTGTTGAAATTATAGATTATCCTCGGTTCAATTACAGAGGGATGCACTTGGATGTCTCCCGCCATTTCTTTGATGTGGATTTTGTCAAAACTTATATTGATATGATCGCTCTTCATAAAATGAATGTGTTTCATTGGCATTTAACAGATGATAATGGGTGGAGAATTGAAATTGACACATACCCTGAACTGACCGAGAAATCTGCGTGGCGTGTGGACAGGGAGCATGAACCCTGGAATGAATGGTCACCCATTCAGCCAGGAGAAAAGCCAACTTATGGTGGATTTTATACAAAAGATGAAATTCGAGATGTAGTTCAATACGCCGCTGATAGACACATTATGGTGATTCCGGAAATTGAAATGCCGGGACATACGTCAGAGGTATTTGCTGCGTATCCGGACTTATCATGCAGGGGGAAATCATTGAATGTTGTCCCCGGTTCTTACTGGCCCAATGTGGATATTTTTTGTGCAGGGAACGATGAAGTATTCACATTTTTAAAAAACGTACTATCTGAAGTAATTGAACTGTTTCCCGGACCCTATATTCACATTGGAGGAGACGAGGCGGATAAGAAATACTGGAAAGAATGTTCGAAATGTCAAAATAGAATCATGGAAAATAAACTAAAGGACGAAAAGGAACTGCAAAGTTGGTTTATAAAGAAAATCGAGAAATATTTAATCTTGAAAAACAAAAAACTGGTTGGATGGGATGAAATACTGGAAGGAGGCTTAGCACCGGATGCAACGGTCATGAGCTGGAGAGGAACAAAAGGTGGAGTTGAAGCTGCAATTCAGGGGCACGATGTTGTTATGTGTCCTACGTCACATTGTTATTTTGATTATTATCAGGCAGATCCTGAAACGTCCCCAGAAGCTATTGGCGGATTCACAACGCTGAAAAAAGTGTATTCTTTCAATCCGATTCCGGAAGAATTAAGCAGCAAAGAAGCGAAACATATTTTAGGGGCTCAGGGAAATCTGTGGACGGAATATGTGAAAACGAATGAAATTGCACAATATCGTGTTCTTCCACGAATGACAGCCTTGGCTGAAGTGGTTTGGTCTCCTGAAGCGGTTCGTGATTATGATAGTTTTTACAGCAGATTGCTTTATCTCCAAAATCGGTTTGATGTGTTGAGATGGACCTACGCCCCTGGTTCATTTATTGTTTCAATTCAGGCTGACAACAAAAAAAGCGACGATGAATTCAGTATCCATCTTAAATCAGAAAAACCGGGGACACCCATCCATTTCACATTGGATGGATCTAATCCTACCGCTGCCTCATCTCAATTTAATGATCCAATTTCTATAAACAAATCCACACAGGTAAAAACAGCGCTCTTTGTAAAAGGGCATCAAGCCGGGAACGTATCTGAAAAGACATTTTATTTTCATAAGGCGATTGGGAAACCGCTTGAATATTTGATTCCGCACAAACAGAAATATTCAGGGAAAGGAGTACTGAATCTTGTGGACGGGTTAGTGGGTACGAGCCACTATAATGACGGATATTGGCAGGGTTGGGAAGGAGACGATATGGATGTGGTCGTTGCCCTTGGAGAGCAAATGTCCATTTCAAAAATTTCAGTAGGATTTTTGGAATCTATAAATGTGTGGATTTTTTTACCCACTAAAGTTTCTGTAACATTTTCATTGGACGGGGAACACTTTATCGGGAAACAAACCATTCAATTTCCGGAAGGTAATCTTAAATCCCCCCCGAAAAGAAAAACAGCAAATGTTTCAGGATTAACCGAAAATTGCCGTTTCGTTCGTATTTATGGAGAGAATCAGGGGATTTGTCCTCAATGGCATCCCGGAGCCGGTGGAAAAGCATGGATTTTTTCCGATGAAATAGTTATTGAATAAAGCTTGGAGAAAAAAAATGAGAATCATCCCGTTCATTTTATTATTTATTGCTACATCATTTTCGCAACATAGACCGGTTGCCACCTATTCTATTGTAGCTTACAATGAGAAAACAGGAGAATTGGGCGTGGCAGTTCAAAGCCACTGGTTTTCTGTTGG
>CAZBZK010000134.1:0-2937 GCA_964496365.1 uncultured bacterium | reverse complement strand
ACAGGATAGAGCGAATATAACTGCCATTAGGAATATCACTGATAAAACGATTCGTATAGATGCAAATGAGGGTTGGACATTTGATGAAGCTTTGTTCATGTGTCATTGGTTGGAAGGAAAAAAGGTGGACTTAATTGAACAACCATTAAAAGTAGATTCCCTTCATTTAATGAAAGAATTAAAAAAAGAATCACAAATTCCCCTCATAGCTGACGAAAATTGTGTTCGATTTCAAGATATAAAAACATGTGTGCAAGCATTTCATGGAATCAATATAAAATTGATGAAATGTGGTGGGTTAGAAGAGGTATCTAAAATGATCAATGGTGCAAAGGAATTAGGATTAAAGGTCATGTTAGGATGCATGGTTGAATCTTCAATAGGCATTACTGCCATGAGTCAATTTGCTTCCAATGCTGATTATCTGGATTTGGACGGAAATTTACTTATCAACAATGATCCATATACAGGAGTTAGTATAAAAAATGGCATTCCCGTTCTTCCGGAGAAAAAAGGACTTGGATTATCCTTAAATTCGGATGGAAAAGTAAAAGGATTATTGTGAAAATACTTGGAATTGAACATATAGGAATTGCGGTAAATAAAATAGAGAACCGTGCAGCATTTTGGGAGCAAGTTTTGGGGATACGTGCTACTGGACGTGAAAAAGTTTTATCTGAGGGAGTGGAAACTGGAATTTATGATACGAGTGGTGGAAAAATAGAATTGTTGGAACCTATTTTGTCGGATTCTACCATTCAGAAATATTTGGATAAATATGGAGAAGGAATTCATCATATTTGTCTAAGGGTGGACGATGTTGTTTCCGCTATTTCAGAATTAAAAGAAAAGGGAATTTCGGTTATTTATCCCACACCAAAAAAAGGTGCGGAAGGGTTTTTAGTAACGTTTATTCATCCGAAAGATACTGGTGGAGTTTTAGTAGAGTTAGCTCAAAATTAATTTTGAATAATGCCATAAAATGAAAAGATTTAACAATGTATTTAAGATTTTTTCTTACATAGTGTTTATTCAATTTATAAGTACAAATTTGGTTTCTGCACAATTATTTGAAGGATACACTCTTTTTTCACCTTATTATACTAATGAAAATAAAACGTACTTATTGAACGATCAGCAAGAAACCATTCACTTGTGGTTCCCTCAATTTGGTCCTGCATCTATGCCTTATCTACTCCCAGATAGTTCAATTATATATCCATATCGTGTTGAAAATCCAAGTATGGTTGGTGGGGGGCAAGGAGGAGGTATTCAAAGAATAAATTGGGATGGATCAATTGTTTGGAATTTCACATTTTCAAACGAAATTTATCAACATCATCATGATATTGAACCTTTACCAAATGGAAATATTCTAATTATTGTATGGGAACGAAAAACGATTGAAGAAGCATTTTCCATGGGTAGGCAGTCAATTGAAAATCCATTAAATGAAATGTGGTCAGAGGCAATTTTAGAATTAAATCCTACTAATGGAAATATTGTTTGGGAATGGCATTTATGGGATCATCTCATTCAAAATGTTAATTTGGATTTACCTAATTATGGATCTATTGCTGACCATCCAGAATTAATAAATATCAACTTTGGTACAGTTGGAAACACCCATGGAACAGCAAATGCAGATTGGATGCATGTAAACTCAATTGATTACATTGATGAGCACGACCAAATTATTTTTTCTTCCCGTGAATTCCATGAAATTTATATTATTGATCATAGCACAACAACAGAAGAAGCTGCCACTCATGTTGGTGGGAATTCCGGAATGGGTGGGGACATTTTATACAGATGGGGTAATCCTTTAGTGTATGAAAGAGGTGATAGTTTAGATCAAAAATTATTTGGACCGCATTGTGTGACTTCAATTCCATTGGAATTTCCAGGGGGAGGTAACATAATGATTTTCAATAACGGATTTGGGAGACAAGGAGAAGACTTTTCTTCAGTTGATGTTATTACACCTCCAACTAATTCGAATGGTACATATTCTATATACAATAGTGAACCGTTTCCCCCGCTCGATTTATCATGGTATTTTAATAATAATCAAAATTATTTTTGCTATAGGCAGTCGGGAGCATATCGCCTCCCAAATGGAAATACACTAATTACTTACTCGGATTCTCTTACTATTGCTGAAGTAACTTTGGGTGGGGAAATTGTATGGGAATTTGTTTTAGATGATGAAGCACAAATGATTCCTAGAGCGATAAAATATGGATTAAATTATTTAACTCAGGATTCGGTAGTTATAATGGAGATAAATTATTCTGTAGGATGGAATTTAGTTGGTTTACCTATTGATGTTGAGAATTCATTTTATGAAGCAGTTTTTCCGGAATCTGTAGATGGTACTTTGTATTCTTTTGAAAATCAATTATATCAATTGGATTCAGTGTTAACTTTAGGTACAGGATATTGGCTTTTGTTTAATAACAATGGGTCAAATTTTATTAATGGGAATTTAGCAGACGATTTAACAATCAATATAAATGAAGGGTGGAACCTAAAAAGTGGATTTGCAGAAAATATAAATGTGGAATTAATATTTAATTTAAATGAAATAATCATACCAGGTACGATTTACGGATTTAATGGAGAATATTTTCAACCGGAATTCCTTGAACCGGGTAAAGGTTATTGGGTTAAAAGTGTAGAAAATGGTGAAATGATTTTATCATATTAAAAAAAATGGTTTTCATTGTTTTTTTTAATAATTAGTAATTTTGAATTCTTATTTTTTGATTGAATGAAAATAATCAATTTTTCTAAAATTGAATAATTCGTCACAATTTAATAATATTCCTTCTAAACCAGGAGTTTATTTTTTCAAAGACAAAAAAGGAACAATTTTATATATAGGAAAAGCAAAAAATCTAAAAAACAGGGTAAGGTCTTATTTTCAAAAAAATA
>CAZBZK010000133.1:0-2996 GCA_964496365.1 uncultured bacterium | reverse complement strand
CTGAGAATTTCAAAGAACGTAAATTTTTAATGGAATCTCTCAACCCTCGTCGATACAGGTCGAATGTTAGAGATATTGGACCAGCCAACATTCAGATTAATTTTGGATACACAATGCCGGAGAAGCGGTACGGTATGGATGAAATCCCTCCAGAGGCAGAAGTTATTGACGAAGGAAATCCTGATGGTTTCGAGGATTTAGATGTCGGGGATATCTAATGTCTGAAAATCATAATACAAAAGTCGTGAGAATTAATATTTCAAATGATGAGTGGATTGAATTTCGCCTTGAATCAATCCGAATTAGAAAACCTGCTGCTTATATTTTGGGTGAATTATGTCGTCGCTGGTTGAAACACCAAAAGGTGAAAAAGTCATGACTGATTCTGAATGCAGATTGCTCTTTATAAAACTGGATGAAATCCAAAACGAGTTGAAGGAATTGAAAATCCCAACTGGCTGGTTGGATTTGGCCGGTGCTGTTTCTTATTCGAGCTTAAGCCGTTCATCCCTATTACGGGCAGTACGTTCTGACAGATTAAAATGCTCAAAGGAAAACGGAAAACTCATGTTTCGGATTAGGTGGATTGATCAATTTCTTCTATTTGGCCATTGCAAGAGATTGACCCAGAAACAACGAATTGAGTTAGAATTATGAGCTACAAAAACATACCAGAAGAATTAAAGGAATTGCTACAATGGGTAAATTGGAAATCGGTCAATAAAGGTGGCAAAATACTAAAAATTCCTATGCAACCAAGTGGAAAACCGGCAAAAACCACCGACCCAAAAACTTGGAGTGACTTTGCTAAGGTTGTCAATGCTTCATCAAAATTTTCAGGGATAGGTTTTGTGTTTTCAAAGGATGATCCATTTGTCGGGATTGATTTCGACCATTGCCTTAATGGTGTGATTTCTCCTAATGTTCAAACTTGGTTGAATAAATTTAATTCATATACGGAGATATCTCAAAGCGGAGGGGGAATCCATATAATCGTGAAAGGTGAGTTAAGTACCACAGGAAAAAACAACCATGAAAAAGGATTCGAAGTTTACGACAGGGGAAGGTATTTCATCTTTACCGGCAATGCCTTTGAAGATGTAAAACCGATTGCTGAACGACAAAAAGAAGTTGACGAGTTTTTAAATGAATATTTTCCCGTAAAAGAACTACCGGAGCAACCAACACAAACACCGGGAAACGATTTTGAAAAAGTGATTCAGATGGTGGATTTAAAAAATTATGTTGAAAAGGAAACGGGGCAAGTTTTCAACAAAAACAACAGGATGGAAAAATGCCCGTTTTGTTCAAATCCAAATAGATTTTCCTATGATGAAAAACTAAATATCGTTAAATGCTTTGGTGATGGATGTTTCAATGGTGGTGATGTGATTGAGTTTGTCATGCAGTTTCATAATTACAATAAAAGCCATGCACTCCGCTATATTGCAGATACCGAAGGGATTAGACTTTCTGCCCCCACTCGAAAAACTGAAACCAAACGGGCAACCTTCGACCCATCCATAGAAGCGGAATTGTTCAAAAAAGATAGACATATCATTTTTCATAATGAAAATTTGAAGCAATACAGCGACGGATTTTATAAAGCATTCCCAGACCGTTATTTTCTGAACTTGCTCACGGAGCAGCTACAGTATTTTAACAGCCGACAGGCGAAAGCAAAAGAAACGCTTGAAGTATTAAAAAATTCTCTTGCAGACCCTAAACTAAATGAACAAATAAATCCTAACCCCTACATCATTAATTGTAAAAACGGATTATTCGATATTAGGGAAATGGAATTGAAAGCACACACACCGACACACATTTCAACGTTTCAGATAAACGCCAAATTTGACCCCACAGCGGACTTTCCCCGTTTTGATAGGTTCTTGAGTGAGATTCTAATCAAAGACAATGGCAGACCCGATTTAGACCTGTCAAGAATCATTCAAGAGTTTATTGGGTTCATCATGTTCGCCGATATTCCCTTTCATAAGGCATTAATTTTTTATGGTGAGGGCAGTAACGGAAAAAGTGTTTTGGTTGATGTATTGGAACACCTATTTAATGGTTGCACCTCAAACGTTCATTTTGAAATAATTGGAACAGATGTATTCGCTACGGCCGACCTTTCTGACTCATTATTAAATCTTTCCGCTGAAATAGGTGCAAAAGCATATTTTAAAGATAACACCATTAAACAAATTATTTCAGGGGATGAAATACGAGCACAGCGAAAAAATCAAAATGCTTTCAATTTTAAACCAGTAGCAAAACACATTTTGACCGCTAATAACCTTCCATATTCCGCAGACAAAAGTTTTGCATTTTTCAGACGTTTTTTAATAATTCCATTTAATCAAACATTCTTATCAGAAATTGAATTAAGGCAGCAACCGGAAGAAATAAGAGATTCCTTAAAAGTTGAAAATCCGCACCTTATTGACGAATTGAGAGATGAAGCAGATGGGATTTTTTACTGGGCTTTGGAAGGATTGAATAGACTATTAAAAAATAAAGGATTCACAAAGTCAGACCAAGTACAGGAATTAGGCAAAGTTTTTAAAATCCGTTCAGCTTCAGTTGAAACATTCATTACTGAAATGACCGAGTTTTCAAGTGATGGACAAATTTTATTTTCAGATGGTTTTAAACAATATATCGAGTTTTGTAAAAAGTATAAAATCCCCGCTTTGACTAATAGAAGGTTCTCAAATGAGTTAAAAAATCAAGGTTTTCTCGTCGAGAGGGGGACTGATAGTAAAACTTTTATAAAAGGAATTTCATGGAAAAATGAAAATTACCGTAATTACTGAAAGTACTATACTTATACCCCGGTATATTTTTCTAAAAAAATAATATAAGTTGAAACATGGTCATTTCAGTAATTACGGTAATTAAAAAAAATAGAATAATGAAGCAAAAAACTAACCTCATCCACTACTGCAAGAATTGCAAAACCAAAGTAACGCCCTGGATTCAGTTACGCCGCC
>CAZBZK010000132.1:0-3056 GCA_964496365.1 uncultured bacterium | reverse complement strand
TGGTAACATCCATGGTTCGGGGAGCTTTTGAATTTCAGGGACAGAAATGTTCTGCATTGTCCAGAGCTTACATTCCATCGACAATTTGGGATGAAGTCAAAGAGAAATATATTGCACAGGTCAACACCATCAAAATGGGAGATCCGGAGAATTTCACTCATTTTGTAAATGCTGTTATCGATAAATCCGCTTTTGATTCTATTTCCGGATATATTGATTACGCAAAAAATTCCAACGATGCCGAAATTCTCACCGGTGGAAGTTATGATGATTCGGTAGGATATTTTATTGAACCCACCACAATTTTAACAACCAATCCTCAATTTAAAACTATGGAAGAGGAAATTTTCGGTCCCGTCCTAACCATCTATGTGTACGATCCAAGGGATTGGAATGAAACTTTGAAACTGGTGGATTCTACTTCCCCTTATGCCCTCACAGGAGCTGTGTTTGCAGATGATCCGAGTATTGTAGATGAAGTGAAACAAAAACTCTCCCATTCTGCCGGAAATTTTTACATCAACGATAAACCTACCGGCGCCGTGGTGGGACAACAGCCTTTCGGCGGAAGCAGAGCATCCGGAACCAACGATAAAGCCGGTTCCATTTTTAATCTGATTCGCTGGGTTTCCCAACGAACTATAAAAGAAACCTTTGAACCTCCTAAAGATTACCGATATCCATTTATGGATGAGAAGTAAATATAAAACTGAACAAATACTCAATTTCATAACCCATGGCAATTCGGTCTGAAATAAATCCTTTAAAGCAAGTCATTATTCATTCCCCCGGGATTGAACACCATTACACGCTTCCGGAAAATACGTTTGAGTGGACAAAGGATGAAAATGGAAGAATGATTCATAATCCGGATTATTTATTATTTGACGACCTTATTTCTCCTTCACAAATGAACGATGAACATTCTCAACTGGTATCTGTATTGAAAACCTATACTGGTGACAAAAATACTATCCAGTTCTGTGATTTACTTTTGGATATCCTTGATAATGATGATGCAAAGTCTGAACTTTTGGATCAATGTTTAATCCTTGACTCTGAGCTTTACAAAACGGATATTTCCATTGATAACAAAATGGTGGTGGAATTGGATTCTCCTCAATTTTTAAACGTGATATTATCAGGTAGATGGAAAAATGATCAAATTCAGTCTGTTTTAAAATGGCCTCTTCCAAATCTCATTTTCACTCGGGATATTGCTGTGATGATCGGAGAGACTGTTCTTCTAACATGGGCAAAACGAAATGTGCGAAAAAGAGAAATGTTATTGACAAAGTTTATATTTCAGCACCATCCTCTTTTTAAAAATATACAAACATTTGATTTTCATCAAAAACGTCCAACTTTATCCATTGAAGGTGGAGATTTGGTTATTTTTGATGAATCCACACTCTTTATTGGATTAAGTGAACGTAATTCAAAAGAAGCCATAGACAGCATTCTTCCACTCTGTTACGAAGAAGGGTTTGATCGAATCATTGTAGTGGATTTACCAAAAATCCGAACCATCATGCATTTGGACACCATTTTCAGCAGAATCAGCGATAATGAAATTTTAGTATATCCTCCTTTATTTCACCAACAAGAAATAAAAGGTAAGCCTATTTCATTTTACTATTTGGAAAAAAATCAATCTATTTTTGATACAAACCCTGAAAATAATTCCTTAGAAAATTGTTTAAAATACATTGGATATAACATGAACCCTGTATATTGTGGTGGACACGAACCCATATTTCAAGAACGGGAACAATGGTCGGACGGAGCAAATGCATTTACATTGGAACCGGGAAAAATAATCAGTTATGCTCGAAATTTTGAGACCTTAAAAGAACTTGAAAAAAATGGGTTTAAAACCGTGGATGCGGTAAAATTTTGTGAAGAAAGCGACCATTTTAGAACTTGTGATGAAAAATTCACAATTACCATTGACAGCGCAGAACTACCAAGGGGTCGTGGGGGACCAAGATGTCTTACCTTACCCTTAAACAGAGCATAAGTTTGAAAACCGTATTAATCGCATTAGGAGGAAATGCCCTTGCCCCAAAAGGAGAACGAGGGGACATCCATCAGCAGTTTGCTCACACTAGGGAAAGTCTTTCGGAAATCATGGAATTTATACGACGAGGATACAACATGTGTATCACCCATGGAAATGGGCCACAAGTAGGTGATGAACTCTATCGAATGGATTTAACACATGATGTGATTCCTCCCCTTCCATTAGGTGTTTGTGTTGCAGGGACGCAAGGAACCATTGGTTATATGATCCAACAATCATTCCAAAATGCTTTACGTAAGGAAAAAATTGACCGGGAAGTAGTTACATTGGTAACACAGGTTCGAGTGGATGAAAATGATCCATCTATTTCCAATCCAACAAAATATATTGGGAAAAGATATTCTATGGAAGAAGCTCAAACCATGAGTAAAAAATTTGGGTGGAAAATAAAAGAGCAGGAAAAAAGAAACTGGCGTAGAGTAGTCCCCTCTCCAGATCCAGTTTACATTTTACATGGGAAATCAATCCGCACTTTAGTGGAAAGAGGTACAATTGTCCTGGCAGCCGGTGGCGGAGGTATTCCAGTTTTTAATGATAGCCAACATAATTTAGAAGGTTTGGATGCAGTGATAGATAAAGATTTGACAGCGGCAAAATTGGGATGGATTGTAAGAGCAGATGAATATTATATCGTAACAGATGTGGATAAAGTTTATTTAAATTATAAAAGGGAAAACCAAAAGCCAATAAATAAAATGTCCGTTTCCGAAGCAGAAAAATTTCAAAACGATGGTCAATTTCAAAAAGGAAGCATGGGGCCTAAAATCAGGTCTGCACTCTACTTTTTAGAACATGGTGGAAAAAAAGCAGTGATTACCAATGTAAACAATATTGAACAGTCAATTGAAGGAAAAACAGGAACAACAATATTAAACAATTAACAAAAATATTAAAATGAAAATACACGAATATCAAGCAAAAGAACTCTTTAAAAAATACAATGTGAATATTCCAAACGGTTATCCTGCATTTT
>CAZBZK010000131.1:0-3129 GCA_964496365.1 uncultured bacterium | reverse complement strand
TCAGTGTAGCGTCAAACTTTTTGTGAGATAAATTCGTTCTTATTGAAAATGCATTGGTTTCTTGACTGTCAACTCCCTGTTGGTTTGTGTAGGTGAATAAGTCCTCATTATTATCCGGTGCCCAAACATCGTATTTATTATCCAAATCTGCGGTAAAATAAGTCAGAATTGTATTAAAATTCTCAATGGGTCTGAATGACATTTTTCCCCGCATTATGGTTTCCTTACGTCCATTGGTATTGGTTTTATTTAAAAACTTATTGGTTCTGAATCCATCTCCGGAACCGGATTCCATAGCGATTCGAAATGCAAATGATTTTCCCATAGGGAAATTGACCATCCCATTTAACCGCTGAATATTATCTGACCCTCCGGTGAATCGAAATTGAGATTTAAATTTCTGGATGGGATCCTTGGAATGCAAACTGATGAACCCTGCCAGAGCATTGGGCCCATACATCGCTGATTGCGGTCCTTTAAACACTTCGATTTGTTCCAAGTCATACAGTAACCCAGCCATCCCAAGTCCGCTGAGGTCAATATCATCCATAACAAATCCAACAGAAAAATTCGGCGGTCCTTCTGCAAAATAATGGCTTCTTTCCCCAATCCCTCGAATCTGAAAATACCTTGGACGGCTGGTTCCTCCTGCTGAATTCAAGTTCGGGACTCTATCTATTACATCTTGAAAATGAGTTCCATCCGTACGTTTAATAGTTTCATCATTGATCACTGTAACACTGGAAGTGGATTTTTGAAGCGATTCTGATTTTAGTCCGGCCTGCACAATTATTTCCTTAATCGAAACAGTAACCCGGCTCATTTTTATATTCATCCCGTCTTTCGCAAGGGTTATAACTTTTGAATAACCAATATGAGAAAATGTCAGTTCAATTCCCGGTTCAATATTGAGAATAAATTTTCCTTCATCATTCGATGACGTTCCTACATTTTTTCCGGTAATATTCACACCGGATAAAGGTGTATTGGTATTTGAATCAAGTACGGTTCCATGAATTTGAGGATGGAGGAAAGTCATGGAAAGAAAAAGTAAGACGATATATTTCATGTAAAGCTCCCTACGCTGGAATTATCCGGATCAGGTTTTACGGGTTTGTTCTCAGCCGTTTTGTCTGGATTCAAAACAGCACCCCTTTGCAGTATGAAATTAAGATTTTCTTTTATGCACTGCCATAATAATATGATTATCTTCTGCACAATTTAAATGAGGAAAAATATGTCAAACCCACTTCAGGAAATCACACCAAAATCCATTATCCTTGGAATTCTACTTTCTATTGTTCTATCAGGAGCCAACGCTTATTTAGGACTTTTTGCAGGAATGACCGTCTCAGCATCCATCCCTGCTGCCGTTATTTCTATGGGTGTTTTATCTCTTTTTAAGAGGTCAAATATATTGGAAAATAATATTGTACAAACTGCAGCATCCGCAGGAGAATCTTTAGCAGCTGGAGTGATTTTTACGATTCCAGCGTTAGTTCTTTTAGGATATTGGACATCCTTTGATTATGTTGAAGTGGCAAAAATTGCTGGAATCGGTGGTATAATCGGAGTTCTGTTTACCGTACCTCTTCGTCGGGCTTTGATTGTTACTGCTAAATTGAAATATCCGGAAGGTGTGGCAACTTCAGAGGTTTTGAAAGCAGGAGATAAAGCCCGAAAAGGGACTGAAGATGATGGGTCCGGTGGATTGAAAACCATCGGTATAGCCAGTTTGGTTGGTGGAATTATGAAAATTTGTCAGCAAGGATTTGCTATGTGGCATGCTGAAGTTGCCGGTGCAATGGCCTTTGGAAAATCCATTTTTGGCATTGGAACAGATCTATCTCCTGCATTGATTTCTGTTGGTTACATTGTGGGGCGAAATATTGGTATTCTTGTTGTTGCCGGTGGATTAATTTCATGGGCAGTAGCCATCCCCATTTATTCTGCTATGGTTGGTTTTGAAGGAAATGCTTTGGATTCAGCATGGGATATTTGGAATTCTAAAATTCGATATTTGGGCGTCGGAGCCATGGTGGTGGGCGGTGTTTGGTCACTTATAAAATTATTCAAACCTCTGGTTGAAGGTGTAACAGCAAGTTTAAATGCAGTAAAAATTCAATCCACTCATGGGAATGTTCCATTGGAAGAAAAAGATATGCCTATCAATTATGTTGGAATTGCACTTATTGCACTTCTGGTTCCTGTGTTTCTTCTCTACTTTGATATTATCGGGTCTGTTGGTATCGCTGCATTACTATCAATTGTTATGATGGTATTTGGGTTTTTATTCTCCGCAGTTGCTGCCTATATGGCTGGAGTAGTCGGCTCATCCAATAATCCCATTTCCGGCGTAACCATCGCAACCATTTTATTTTCATCTCTTTTGTTACTGGCAATTCTCGGAACGGGGTCAGGTGTGGGAGCTGCAGGTGCTATTATGGTTGGAGCAGTCGTCTGCTGTGCTGCTGCCATCGGAGGAGATAATCTCCAAGATTTGAAAGCTGGACATATTTTAGGTGCTACACCTTGGAAACAGCAGGTGATGCAAATTATAGGGACACTTTCAGCGGCAGTTGTCTTGGGTTTAGTTTTGGATATTCTTCATACTGCTTATACTATTGGTTCTCCTACCCTTTCTGCTCCCCAAGCTACCCTTATGAAATCCGTCGCTGATGGTGTATTTAAGGGAAATCTCCCATGGAATTTTGTGTATATAGGTGGCGTAATCGCCATTATTCTTATTTTGATCGATTTGAGACAAGAAAGAATGGGATCGGACTTTAGGGTTCCCGTCTTAGCAGTCGCTGTAGGGATTTATTTACCCATTACTTTGACCGTACCCATATTTATTGGGGGAATGATTAACCATTTTGGTAAAAAAGTTGGTGGTTCAACTTCATCAGAAAAAAGGGGACTTCTCATGGCTTCAGGATTAATCACCGGAGAAGCACTAATGGGAATACTGGTAGCCGTTCCAATCTTCATTACCGGAGTAAAAGGTTGGTGGCCCAATTTTAGTGGTTTCCAGTTATTAGGACCTGTTCTTTTTATGGGAGTAATTTACTGGATGTACAAATCCGTTTCAAAAAAATAATCCCATGAATATTTCTAACGAAATTCTGA
>CAZBZK010000130.1:0-3235 GCA_964496365.1 uncultured bacterium | reverse complement strand
GTTTTTTCATTGAGGTCATAGATTTTAATATCATTCACCATAGATTGGTTTTTTCCAAAATGATATTTTGCATAAACCAGTTTTTGTCCATCAGGAGACCAATTCATTTCAGGATGAAATGTGCCAAAATCAATTTCTTTTTTGTCCCAGATTATTATGGGTTTTTGTTTTCCCTTTTCGGATTTGCTAAATAGCGATGCAATGAACCCTAGTCCATTGTTTTTATTCGCATCAGATTGTTCATTCTCTATTTTTCGTTTATTTTCTTTGGTGGTGTCCCGTTCCAAAATATACAAGGATAAATCTCCCTGTTTAGAATCGTCCTTCCCTGAAATAGCAATTTTTGAACTGTCTTTGTGAAATGTAAATCCACTCAAATTATTTATGGGTAGTGATACTACTTTCCCCAAATCTTCTATTGTTTCTTTTTGGGACCGATATCCATAATAATATGTATTCATGTGCCGTCGCCAATCTTCATTGAATTGTTCTACGGAAATACTTGTATGTTTTTTAAACGCATCCTTAAATCGAAACATTCCAAATTTATTTCTTTCCGAGAGAACTTTCACAATCGTTGAATCTCCAAATCTATCAGACCAATATAATAATTTTGAATATCCATCATGGTGAGGGTCCATCTCATCCATTTTGTTTTTTAAAACATGAAATTTATGGCTGATATCAGCACGATACGGTCTCCATCTCTCGGTTTCATATTCTGCCAAACCCTCAACGACCCAACCGGGAATTTGGGAGATTAAAAACGACCATGGTTCTGGAATCCACGTTTTTATTCTATGAAAAAATATGATATGCTGTAATTCATGAGCTAAGACTTGATATAACCATTTTTCATCTTCAAGCCAAATGGCGGCATCATTTTGATCTACCCAGATAAATGTAGTATAAGTCCACATGGCAAAACCGTTCATAATTTCATCTTCTGTGGTAAAGATAATATCTATGGTGGGTATATCTTCCAATTCCATTTGTTTCAGAAGAATGGGGCGAAATTGTTCTGCAAGTGAAGCACCCTCAACAGCGATGGATTTTATTCCTTGATGATGATGAATTCGGAAATGATCGGTCTCAATGGTTGTCCATTCCAATTCGCCGTGAGTGCGACCTGTCCACTGCCATGTTTGTGCAAAATTGATTGAAATAAAAACTGTGAGAAATAAGAAAATTTTTGAATGCATGGTAACCAACCTTTTAAATTTAATATTTGCAGCTTATCTCTATGATTTTGAATAAACCTCTTCCCGAGAAATTAAACTTGAAATTCAATATTTTCCGACCTGATTAAATAAAAATCAATTTTGAAATACACAAAAATATTCGCGGGTGGTAAGGAAATTTAGGAAAAATGAAATGCAATTTTTTTTACATGTTAGGAACTCAATTTTTACTCTTAACATGAATGCCATAATATTTAGTGTTTTTCTTGAGTAACGGTGTGCAAATTGATGTTAAATGAGTTTTTATAAGTTCCATTGAATTGTACCGATTTATATCCTAACTTTTATTTTTGAATTTTATAATCAATTAACTATGTGTGGTAGAAAAACCTTAACCAAAGATTTAAAATCCATTATCGAAGATTTATCCATCGGTGAGTGGGAGCATCCTGAATATTACTCACCGAGCTATAATATTACACCGGGTCAAAAGTCACCGATTCTAATTCATGATGAAATTCGAAGGGTAAAATGGATGCAATGGGGTTTAATTCCCTCGTGGGCAAATGATATAAATGTAGGTTACAAAATGATCAATGCCCGATCAGAAACTTTAACCAGAAAACCGTCATATCAAGGATTGGTATCCAAAAATCGCTGTATTGTTATTGCTGATGGTTATTACGAATGGAAACGGGAAGGGAAACGAAAAATTCCATATTATATTCATGCACCAGATCGATGTCTCCTCACTATGGCTGGACTGTGGACAACTTGGAAAAACTCTGTAGGAAAAACGGTGATGACCTATACGGTTATTACCACCGAAGCAAAAACGTCTATTCGAACGGTTCATCATCGAATGCCTGTGATATTAACCCAGGAATTAGTCCCTCAATGGATTGGAGAAGAGCACATTTCTGTTTCGGATATTTCTTCATTTCTGCATCCCTTTCAAGGTAGTCTCAATATATTTCCTGTGTCAACTCTTGTGAATTCGCCCAAAAATAATGTTCCCGATTGTATAAAACCAACGTACAATAGTGAAACTTTGGATATGTTTTAAATCAAATTCAGTTTTGAGATCATTCCTAGTTTGAAAGTTAATCATAAAATTTATCACTCTTGACCCTGTATAAACTCAACCTTGTTGCTTATGAAAACTACTGACAAATTTTCCTTGAGCTATTATTTTCAATGGGAACACTCACTTGGAATGCGTGAACCATCCTCCATAATTGCCCATTTCCAGATGGGAACCCGCTTTTTTAATTCGGCGATAAACCACGACATAGCATCAATGCCTTCCTGTCGGTGTTTAGACCAAATAACAACATGAAGACTTGCCTCTCCCACAACCACCTCGCCAATTCTATGCTTACAAAATAAATCGTTAATTGGGAATTTTTTATACGTATCGTTTGCAACCTGAGTAAGTTCCGTTTCAGCCATTCCTTCATATTGCTCATATTCTATAGCAGTTATAGATTTCCCATGTTCGGTTGCTCTAACTCTTCCGTTAAAAATTAATTCTGCACCATCTTGTTGTCGTGAATCGTCATTTTTAAAAAAAGAAAGAGGTCCTTCGCATATTTCAATATTAATCATTTAACCTCCTTGAACCGGTGGAATGAATGCCACTTCATCTCCTTCATTTAGTACTGTATCCTGAGGAACGTATTTTTGATTTACTGCAATTCGTAATGAAATATCATCTAATTTACCTTTCGCTTTCGATCTAATTATTTGTTCTAATTCTGAAGACATTGTACCAGATTTTAGTTCTAAAATAAATTCATCTGTACCCAAGATATATTTCACTTGGGAGAAGCATTTTACTTTTATTTTCATATGTTTAAACCATGGGGAATTGGAGAACACAGAGTAAAAAAATAAAATGTTTTTACCATATGTTTCTTGTATTCCTATCCTATTTTAATTATTTCCGAATGATGACTTTTACCATCATAGATCAATAATTTCCCTATTAAATTTGGTTCAATGCCCACAATTAATTTTACCGCTTCTAATGATTGAATATTACCAATAACTCC
>CAZBZK010000129.1:1825-3383 GCA_964496365.1 uncultured bacterium | reverse complement strand
ATAATCTAACAGTTGATACTATGGAAGCACTCAATGATAATGTAGAAATATTTACTTATGAAAGTGAAGTTTCATCCACTCAATTTGTTCATTTTAAGGTTGAAAATGGGGGTCATGTGTGGTTCGGCAATAATTGGGGTTTTCATAGCAGTGAAGAATTAATAAACTTCTTTTTACAATACAAATTATCTGATTTCTATTTAGAAGAAATTGTGAATGAATATCAATCAGGTTGGAACTTGGTTGGACTACCATTGGAAGTAGAGGACTCTGCCTATACTGTTCTTTTTCCAGAAGCGATTGAAGGTACATTTTACTCTTTTGACAATGGATATAATCTTGCAACCAATTTCCTTCATGGTGAAGGTTACTGGTTGAGATTCTATAACGAAGGCAGTACCACATTTACAGGGAATCCATTAAATGAAACCACCATTGGTTTAGATGAGGGATGGAATCTTATCTCAGGAATTTCAGTTCCTGTTAATGTGAGCGAAATAATCGATAATGATGGAATCATTATGGCAGGAACCATTTTTGGATTTTCTACCAGCGGATATTCAAATTCTGATTTAATAGAACCGGGGAAAGGATATTGGGTTCGAACACATAGTTCGGGTATCATTACAATTACAAGTTCCATTCGTTAGAATCATACCATAATTGGATTAAATATGTTTAGATTTCTGTTTAAAGAGATTGCGTAAAATTTATTCAGTTTATCTCACCACATGTCTCGAAACCTCGAACAATTAGTTGGTCAACTCCTCTTGACTGGATTTAGGGGATTTAGTGTCAATTCTGAATCATCCATTATATCCCAAATTAATCAATTTAATCTGAGTGGTGTCATTCTATATGATGTGGATGTAGAGGAGGGGACATTAGGTTCAAGAAATATAAAATCACCGAAACAGGTCAAAAATCTCACAACACAACTTCAAACCCTATCTGATCACGGTCTATTAATTGCTGTTGATCAAGAGGGTGGAAATGTAAACCGATTAAAACCTGAGTATGGATTTTTATCTTGTCCGTCATGGAATCAAATAGGAGAAAAAAACAATCGAAAAATTACAAGATCTTTCTCAAAAGCATTAGCAGAAACATTAGCTAATAGTGGGATCAATTTGAATTTTTCCCCTGTTTTGGATTTGGATTTTGGTGACACAACCGTGATAGGAAAATCGAAAAGAGCGGTATCTTCCAACCCAAAGACTGTCGTTTCACATAGTAAAGTTTTAATTCGAACTCTTAAAGAAATGGGAGTGATCTCATGTGGAAAACATTTTCCGGGATTGGGATCTGCTGAAGAAGATTCACACGAGGGAATAACGGATGTTTCAAATTCTTGGACAGAGACAGAAATGCAACCTTTTCGAAAATTAATACAAAGCAGAGATTTGGATATGATCATGGTGTCTCATGTGATGAATAAAAAATTGGATGTGAAATTTCCCGCATCTTTATCCAAAAATATTATTACTGATTTACTACGGGATGAATTAGGATTTACCGGTGTTATCATTTGCGATGATCCATCCATGAAAGCAATTTC
>CAZBZK010000129.1:0-1725 GCA_964496365.1 uncultured bacterium | reverse complement strand
GGTGCATCAAAAGTCATGGTGCAATCTGCAGAATTGTATAAGGAAAAAAATTGGGTGTCCCCTGGAAATTACCAAATGGAAGTTTGTTATTCAGATCATCCGGATTGGAACCCAAATTTTATCCCTGTTGCAACTCACATTCAAAAACAAGAATATTTAGAAGGACATATTCAATTAACTGAAGCGGAAAAAAATCAGGGAAATGTTTTGGTGGAAATTTTAAACTCCATTGTGTCTCAAATAAATTCGGAATCAATCGGATTTTGTTTTCCCGGAATTAAAAACAAACATGGTGTTGTGATGATGGCGAACGGTCCCAGAATCCCTGATTTTTTAAAAAAAATAGAGGGAATTCATGCCATTTACAATGACTCTGATTGTTGTATGATTGGAGAGAGAAAATCATCTCTTGGAAATTTGAATCAATGTGAAAACGCAATTTATTTGGGTGGAGGAACAGGAATAGCAGATGGAATTATCTTAAAAAATGAGATAATAAATTTTGATTCATGGAAGGGTTTAAAACGATCTTGGGAGATGATTTTACCATCAGGTGAATCAGTAGAATCGTGTATATCCCCAAGGGGAATGATGAATCAATGGAATAGCAAAAACTCGGATAAAGTAGAATCCTTAAATGAATTATCAAAAAAAAATAACTTCGATAGGATTATCCAAAATGCAGTAAAAGCGTTTTCTTTTTTGGTTCAAGATAGAATTCAATTTTTTAAATCCAATCGCTCGACCATCGAAAAAATTGTGATTGGACAAAGATTGGGATCGTTTTTAAAAAACTCTGTCTACAAAAAATTTTGGGAAAGAGAAACAAATATTCCTATTATTTATTCAACAGATCGGAGAACTGCAGCTTTAGGATCTGCATGGAAAAAATTTCAGGATAACCAGGTACCATGAGATTATTAGTTCATATAAATACATGACATAAAAAATATCTTAATGGATATTTAAAATATTTTTTACCGATTCAGAAAATTGACCCATTGATTTTGAAACATAACAATGTCACAATCAGACAATCAATGAGTATTATTATTTAATAGGTAATAATGTTCAAATTAGATTTATATTGACCTACGAGTTTGAGGAACATTATGAAATGGATAATTATTGTTGTTAATCTATCGCTTCTTTTTTCACACACAAAACTGGGTCCGGAACATGAAAAAAATCTCCTAACTCCGGTAAAAGGAGAACACAATCCCCATCCCGGCTGGTATCCTCAAAACTTGAGGCATTTAGGCGGTCCCGATTCGTTTGGATATGTATTCAAAGATAGTAGCGAACCCGACGGACCACAATTCAATTATATTCATTTTGACGGCGAAACCATCACAAATATGGGCGATGACGACTACAGGGGTCCCATTCAGCTTCCCTTTGAATTTTCATTTTATGGAGAGAATTATTCAGAAATCTTCATCAATTCCAACGGATTTATTTCATTCGGTTCCGGGAGTATTATTTATAACAATTCTGCTATTCCTGACATGGGGATTCCCAACAACCTCATTGCATTATTTTGGGATGACTTGAATCCGGCTTCCGGAGGGACAATTGAATATGGTCAGGTGGGGGGCGATTGGGTATGTTCCTTTATAGATGTACGGGAGTATGGAGGATCTGGCACCATTACAGCACAAATCATTCTCACAGAAAATGATGAAATCTTTTTCCAGTATCTTGATTTTTCCAATGGAATAGACA
>CAZBZK010000128.1:0-3413 GCA_964496365.1 uncultured bacterium | reverse complement strand
AACGGTCGGCAGCCTGCGACAAACTTCTCGGTGGATAGGCATCTTGCAAAGAAGAATACAAAAATATTAAAGCTACATTTATTAATGGTCCATTTTCTGCCAGTACATTAAACGGATTATTACGAAGGAGTAACAACAGTGAAAATAATGCAAAATAACTCAACCAGGTTAATTTCTTTTTTCTCTTTTATGTGTTCATAAGTTAAAGTTAAGATATGCAATCAGAATATTATCTAAATAGTGAGAGAGTTGTGAAAAAACTAAATACTAATTAATTTGTCATGAATAAAAACGAAAATTTTTCATTC
This sequence comes from uncultured bacterium, assembly GCA_964496365.1. Lineage (GTDB taxonomy): Bacteria > Fidelibacterota > Marinisomatia > Marinisomatales > AB-629-J13 > AB-629-J13. Next base: position 3,105 of record CAZBZK010000128.1, on the reverse strand, counting down.
CAATATTTACTAAATGACTTCCAGAAAGTCTCCTTAGATGAATTAGATAAAGTTAAACTCCTTGACCGTCAGGACACAAAATTTGTATTCAATCAGATTTGTTTACCTTTGATTTTGGAAAAAATAAAACCATTTTACAGAATATTAGAGATTAATAAAAAATTAGTGTTTACATATGAGACCACCTATTTTGATACAGATGATTTCCTTTTTTATAATCAGCACCATAATAAAAATAGGAAGCGATTTAAAGTCCGATTTAGAAAATACAGCAGCAACAATAAATCATTTTTTGAAATCAAAATCAAAAATAATAAAAATCGGACAGTAAAAAAACGACTCCTGGCTGATGAAATAAATGAGTGCCTTGGCGAACGTGAGAGAGATTTGGTGTCTGCAATAATTGGCCTTCCAGCCGATCAACTTGCTCCAAAACTAGACTTGAAATTTTGGCGCATTACACTAACTGATAACAGTTTTAATGAACGTCTGACCATTGACACCAACTTATCCGCCAAAAATGGAATAAGCAGTAAGATTTTCGATCAACTGGTGATCTCAGAAATTAAACAAAAAAAGTACAATCCAAAATCCGATTTTATTCAGATTCTTCGTGAATTTAAAATCCAGGAAATGAGGTTTAGTAAATATTGTATGGGCATGCTGCACGTTCATGAGAAAATTAAATACAACCGCTTTAAGCCCAAATTATTGCAAATAAATAAGATTATTACTCAAAGACAAATAAAAGGAAAAAATAATGGATTTTCCACTTGAACTAATGAATTTAATCATCCGTTTTGGATTTAACCTGACAATCGCTTTTATCATTATAAAACTGATTTATCAACGTAATCATACCAACAATGATTTTGTCTTTACCTATTTCATGTTCAATTCCCTCATTTTCTTTTTCGCATTTCTTTTGGGTAACGTCACCATCAATATTGGTTTCGCTTTTGGACTGTTTGCTGTTTTTGCTATTCTCCGTTACAGGACGGATCCCATTCCCATCAAGGAAATGACCTATCTGTTTATCGTCATCACCATTGGGGTCATCAACGCCTTAAGCAGCGCTGAAGTATCTTATGCCGAATTGTTATTTACGAATGTGGCATTGGTTGGATTAACTTATTTCCTTGAAACATATTGGCGAAAGAATTTGCTGGTCCGTATTACAATAGAGTACGAAAAGATTGAAAATATTAAACCGGAAAATCATGACACATTACTTGCGGATTTAAAAGAGAGAACCGGCTTAAATATTCAAAGTTTCGAATTCCGCAGAATGAATTTTCTAAGAGACACGGCACGTATCAGGATTTATTACAATGAATAAACAAATATCCATTCTTCAGTTTGGTATAAATGAAGTTAATTGAGGAAGTATGGTATATAAAACACCAAGAATAAATATAGGATATTGGCTCTTTTTCATTTGTATTCAATGTTCTTACGGATTAGATGATAATGAATCCTGGACCAGTATAGGGTTTGAAAGGAATCTCCCCTATTCACTCGAGCTGGAATTTGAACAGGAACTAAGATTAAAAAATCAACTATCTACTTTTAAACAAACCTTTTCAGAAGTTTCTATTTCATATGAAGTTTTCGATGGCCTGAAAATTCAGATTCCATATCGCTATGCTGTATTTGAAAATAAAATTAAACAGCGGTTAAGTTTTGGCGGATCTTATAAATATAGCTTCAAACCTGTAAGCCTGAAATACCGCACAAAGTTTCAAAGAACCAATGAGGATGGAGAACTTCCTGAAGAATTGATCAGAAATAAATTTACAATTGAGTATAAATTAGGTAAAAAGATTGAACCCTATGTTTCTGGGGAATTGTTTCATCTTTATAATACAAATCATAATCAGCTTGATGGGTTTAGAATTTCATTTGGTTTTGCCGTTGATCTTTCACGAAATAACTCAATTAAGATTTTCTACATATATAAAAAAGAGGACATCACCAAGTCAAGCCCGGATGAAATTAATGTTTTTGGTTTATCCTATAGTTTTAAACGATGATAAAGCTTCTGTATGAAACGCCTCTGGCTCAAAATGGACACAGATTTGGGTAACACACTTTTTTACGGGCATACCCATAAAATAAAAGACACACCCACATTGTTGGGTTATTTTTTGTAATTTTCTGTATGAAACAATTCCTACCATTATTAATCTTTACTGGCTTGTTGTTTGGGCAAGATATATTTATAAATGAATTTCTCGCATCAAATAAATCATCAAATCTTGATTCGGATTTTTTTTCTTTCGGCGATTGGATCGAAATTTATAATTCTGAAGACACAGTTGTTAATATTAGTGGTTATTTTATAACTGATGATTTAACTGAACCCTTAAAATTCCAATTTCCAGACAGTTCTATAATTCATCCAAATAGTTTTTTTATTGTTTGGGCGAATGGTGAGGACTATCATCCTGGAAATTATCATATATATCCTGAAGATATCGATATAGTTGTTACTACTTGCCATTCGAATTTTAAATTGAAAAAGAGTGGAGAAGAAATAGGTCTTTATAGTCCAAATGGTGATTTAATCGATTCAATTATATTTGATGAGCAAATTACCGATATTTCATATGGCCGAAAACCTGATGGAAATTCAGAATGGTTTTACTTTAGCGAACCGACACCTCTTGATTCAAATCTGACAGTTGGTTACGGGGATACAATTAGAACTTCACCACCTCAATTTGTACCTATCGGAGGATTTTATTCTGCTACCCAGACTCTTGAACTTACTTCAGAAAATTCATCGGCAACGATTCGTTTCACAATTGATGGTTCAAAACCAACAGTTAATTCAAATATTTATACATCACCTATCATTATTGATTCTACAACTGTTATAAGAGCACAGGTTTTTGAAACAGGTATTTTGCCAAGTTCTGTCACCACTCATACATATTTTATTGATGAATCATCTGAATTACCTGTCATTTCAATTGCAATAGATTCTATATATCTATGGGATAACCAAATTGGTATTTATACAGTAGGTACTAATGGTGCATATCAACATGGTGATTGGGGAAGTTGGGATGGTTTAGGACTCGCAAATTATTTCCAAGATTG
>CAZBZK010000127.1:0-3431 GCA_964496365.1 uncultured bacterium | reverse complement strand
CTGATGCGATAGAAGGAACATTGTACGGATTTAATGAAAGCTATAGTTTGGAAAATGATTATGAAATGGGTCGGGGTTATTGGCTAAGATTTGATGAATCATCCACAACTCAAATCACTGGTATTCCAATTGATACATTGGAAATTCTTTTAGTGGAAGGGTGGAATTTGATTTCAGGAAATCACACTGAAGTAGAAATACCTCATATTTTAGACCCCTATGAAATTATCATACCAGGAACCGTCTATCAATTTGATGAGGGATATATCGAAACTGAACTAATCCAGCCGGGAAAAGGATATTGGGTGAGAGCAAGCTCTGATGGGATCATTTATTTTATAGAATAATAACGAAATGTTCTGTTTGATGCAATAATTTGCTTTTTTCAAAAATATTGTTTAACTTTCCGTGAGTTCAGGTGTCGTAGAGTGAAAATGAATCGTATTAAAACACAGAACAGTCTTTTTCAATTAACTCTGATAATACTTTTCATCGGAGTAATTCCGGTTCAGTCAATTGGGAATAAATCGACTAAAATCAGTCCACTTCTCAATAAAAAAGAAATTGAATCAGTACTGAACCAAAGTGAATCATTAATCACCTTTCTTGAACAAAATCAACCGTTATCACCTGAATATCCCTTCATTGACAATCTCCCCCGGGAATTTATCCCTGTCAAATCTAAACAACAACCAGCTCCACTGATTGAGGTCAGTAGTAGTATTACTACACGTGAAGTTGATTTCGATTTGCGAGCCTCTGCTCACCTGCTTCGCCGTGTCACTTTTGGCCCTACCTGGGAAGAGATTAATTCCGCTTACGATTCAGGATTGGATGAAACTGTGTCATCCATACTGGAAGATGATTCCATGCCGGATCCTCCGGGTGAGTGGATCAATGATCCATTTCCAAATTATGACCAATTAACCCAAGAACAAATCGATTCCCTGCAGAATGCTTATCAACAGCAGCGGGCGGAAATGCGCAGTTGGCTGATTGATCTTATGTTGGAGGACGAAACCAATGTTCGGGAAATGATGAGTTTGTTCTGGCACGACCATTTTGCAGTATCAGCACAAGGATTTAATTATCCACCGGCTATGTATCATTACTATGATTTGATTCGAGAGAATTCATTGGGGAATTTAAAATCATTTGTGAAGGATATGGCACTGGACCCCGCCATGCTGGTTTGGCTAGACAACCGTTTCAATCGGGTGAATAACATCAATGAGAATTTCGCAAGAGAATTGTTGGAATTATTCACCATTGGAGAGGGTAATTACACACAGGAAGACATCATTGAAGCAGCCCGTGCATATACTGGCTACGTTACTAATGGTTTGACAACTTATTTTATTCCGGATAGACATGATTACGGTGAAAAAACATTTATGGGACAGACAGGATATTGGTTCGGAGATGATATTGTTGATATTATTTTTGAGCAGGAAGAAACAGCCCGTTTCTTTGCCCGAAAACTATTTCAGTGGTTTGTTTACTATAATCCTAATGAGAATACTGTTGAAGAACTTGCAGAAGTTCTTAGAGTGAACGATTTTGAAGTAAAACCTTTCCTAGAAACACTTTTAAAAAGTGAACTTTTCTACGACGAACATTATCGTGGCGCAAAATTCCGGGGAGGAATCCTTCACGTGGTTTCATCTATTCGTCAGTTGTATATCGAAGACATCGTTCCTCCAGAAAATCATGTGAAAAATATTATCCTTCTCTATTTCCAAGAAATTTTTGGGCAAGCAATTTTATATCCTCCAGATGTTTCTGGATGGTCTGGATATAGAAATTGGATAAACACATACACCTTACCGTATCGAAAAATTTTTACAAATTCTGTTATCGATGGACATGTGTTTGATTATCCCATGGGCTTTCAAGCTGATGCTTTGAATGTGGCTTCGCATTTTCCCAATCCCAATGATGCAGAACAATTAATTGATGATATGATCTTATATTTTTATGATTTGCAGCCAACAGAACACACACGGCAATTATTATTAGATCAACTTTTGCAGGGATTGGAACCGTATAATTGGTCTTTATCCATTCCTGAAGCAGAAGAACGATTAAAAGGAACCATAAAACTATTAATGAGATATCCGGATTTTCAACTCAAATGAAACGAAGAAATTTTCTAAAAAATTCACTTGCTATAGGATTAGGATCCACTCTAATCCCGAAATGGATTCATCCTTTATTGGGTCAAACTGATTTTCTGAGAACTAAATCTCAAAATCGTATTTTAGTCATTTTAAATCTGGGTGGAGGAAACGATGGATTAAATACCATCATTCCGTTTGAAGATGATGCGTACTACAATCTTCGTCCAAATATTGCAATCCCCCAAAGTGAAATGATTTCCCTCACAAATACGTTAGGTATGCATCCATCTATGTCGTTACTATTGGATTCGTGGAATAGTGGCAATATGGCAATCATTCAAAATGTTGGGTATGACCAACAAAATTTATCACATTTTCGTTCTACCGATATTTGGCGGAGTGCTTCGGATTCCAATCAATTTGTATCCACGGGATGGATAGGACGATATCTTGAATCATTATATTCAGACTTTGTTGATAATCCACCAGTTGAACCTTATGCTTTACAACAGGGATCGACCGATGGACTTTTATTAACAGCTGAATCAGGTGTCCCGGGTGTCATCATTGACGATCCTTCAATCTTTTATGCTCTGGTAAATGAAACATACGAAAGTGAATACAATAACGATCCTCCTGAAACTGCAGGCGGTGATGAACTGTCTTTCGTGCGACAAATTGATAACAATTCTTTTGCCTATGCTGGAGTGATTCAAGATGCCGCAGAATTGGGACAAAATACGGTTGAGTATCCCAATAATACTGTCGGTCTTCAGTTAAGTATCGTGGCTAAACTTTTATCAGGAGGAATGTACACTCCCATTTTTCTAACCCATCAATACGGTTATGACACTCATTCGAATCAGTTAAATAATCATCAAAATCTATTATCCGCCATGTCTAGAAGTATCGCTGCTTTTTTACAAGATATAGAAAACCAGGGGTTGAAAGACAGAGTCCTGCTATTAACCACATCCGAATTCGGACGACGACCTTTTGAAAATGGTAGTAGTGGAACCGATCATGGAGCAGCTGCACCGCAATTATTGTTTGGAGGAAAGGTCAAGGGTGGTATTTATGGATCCAATCCAAATATGTCTGAATTTGATTCCAACGAAAATCTTTTGCACGAATTTGATTTCAGACAATTATATGCGACGGTAATGTCCGAATGGTTTGATTTACCAACTTCTGACATTGAAAATATTTTATTTCATAATTTTGAAACTTTACCTGTTATTGAAAATCGTTTTCCACATAATTCTGATCCCATCCGAAGAGAAGGGTTAATGGGAATTCCAAAAGATTTCA
>CAZBZK010000126.1:0-3449 GCA_964496365.1 uncultured bacterium | reverse complement strand
CTGACAGTGAAAGACGGGGATTTCCCCATCGCTGATGATTCTCATACTCATGAAATTCAGAATGTAAAAGTATTGAAACAGTCATTTTTTGAGCCCCACGGTATGTACAAAAAATTGTCAGGAATGGGAAAGGATGATGCAATTACGACTACAGTATTGACCGACGAGGCCAGGGGTATTACCAACACGCTGGCAAAATGGATCCGTTTGAATTGCTTTGTGCCTGATGCGCGTGTGGGTTGGCTTTTTGCCGGGAAAAAAGAATTAAAATCCACTATTGGAAATGAATCACCTGATCTCATTTTCTCAACAGGTCCTCCACATACGGTTCATTTACTCGCCAAGAAGTGGTCTAAAATATTGGAAGTGCCCTTTGTAGCAGATCTGCGTGATCCCTGGACTGAGTTTGTGAGTTATCAGGAAAATCCGCGGTTTAGCCTGTCCCGGATATTTGATCGCTATTTGGAACGGAAGGCATTAACGGCAGCTGAAAAGATAACAGTCGTATCACCGACCATGAAAAAAATGTTCAGCGCCAATTTGCCCGAAGAAAAAATTGAAATCATTACAAACGGGTTCGATCCGGCAGATTTTTTAAACGCTGGTGAAAATGAGGAAACTGAATTTATTTGGACTTACAATGGAAATCTGGATAAAAATCGTGTGCCAAACGCATTTCTGAAAGCAGTGAAAGAATTTTTTGAACGGAAAGTCGGAAACATTAAGTGCCGTTTTGTAGGACGCCAGTGCCCTGAATTGATTAATGAAATTCAAACTCTGGGAATAGAGGAATTATGCAGTTTTGAGGGATATGTTTCCCATCAGCAGGCCGTGGAATTCCTTCACTCCTCATACGGAACGCTTCTAGTAATTGATAATGTTTCCAATAATGAATGTTTTATTCCAGGAAAGGTATTCGAATATATCGGAACAAAAAAACCCGTAATCGGGATCGGCCCCGAAAATGGAGACAGTACCAAAGTAATGGCAGAGTCAGGCGCCGGTAAAATGTTTGATTATCAGGACTCAGCCGGAATTCTGAATTATCTGATAGACCACTATGAAAATTTCCAAAACGGGATTAAGCCAGTGGTTGAAAGTGAGAAATACGAGAGAAAAAATCTGACTTCTGATTTAAGTAAGATTTTCAATTCGATTGGATAAGATGAGCGTTCAATTAGGAAAAAAATGGTTTATGCTGAACAGGTTTCTGCGGGATTTCAGAAAACCGCTGACCTATGAAATTCAGGACCCGGATCGAATGCATAATCCTAAATTGGAGGAATACTATTTACTTTTTAAAGAGAAGGATATGCAAAAGCAAAAGGGATGGCAAAAAACTTTTGAATTTGATGAGAATGGCATTCCAGTCGTACCCTCTTATATTGATGTTCAGGAAAAAGGGCTTCACTATTATCCGATCACCATTGGTCAGTACGCTCTTGCGGTCTTTCATACCTATTTATCGACATTGTCAAAAGATGACATGGATAGGTTTTTGAAGTTAGCAGAGTGGTTTTATCAGAATAAATCTGAAGACGAAAAAAGAGGATCATATTGGCTAACACATACAGAAAAACCTGAATATGGTGTGACCGATCCGTGGGTGTCTGCATTCAGCCAGAGCAGGGCAATTTCAGTCCTGCTGCGTGCGTTTCAGCTGACAGGTGAAAAGGAATACAGGAATTGTGCAATTGATTCTCTGGCCATTTACGACATCCCAAATTCTGAAGGCGGAGTAAAGGCGCTTCAAAATGGAAATGTTATCTACGAAGAATACACTGCGGATTTCAATGTAATGGTTTTGGACGGAGCATTTTTTTCAATTTACGGTCTATTAGACCTGCAAAGGGTTCTCCCGGAAAACGAGCTTGTGAAAAAACTGATAAATCAGGGAGTTGAAGGACTAATAGCCTTATTACCGGAATATGATCTCGGTTACTGGATCCGTTATTCTTTAACTGATTCACCTGAATATCCAAAAGAAGACCCTGCAACACGCGGATATTTCTATCTTAATTTGACTCAATTAAAGGCATTTCATTACCTTACCAGACGCCCTGAGTTTGAGGATTATTTCAATAAATTTTCTGAGTACGATTCGGTTAGGAATGTTTTAAAAATGTACAAGACAAAATATCGAGTCCTAAAAAAACTGGATCGGGTCTAAAAATAATTTCTTATTATTTTGCTAATTACACTGGCCGCATCTCCATCCCCGTATGGATTTGAAAAATCTCCTTCAACCAAATCCGGGACTTGAATAGTTTCATCTTCGGAAACCAGTTTGTTGACTTTCTGATTTAGCGTTTCAGTCCATTCTGTTTCGTTTCTTAGAGTCAGGCAATGTATTCCATGCCAAAGTGCTTCTTTCTGAAGCCCCCCCGAATCTGTCAAAATGAATTTTGCGTGTTTGGCAATGGACATCAGTTCAAGCCAGCTGACCGGCTCAATTATGTTCACATTTTCCGGTAAAGTTAATGACCACTGTTCAATACAATTTTTCGTCCGCGGGTGGATGGGATAAATAATTTTTTGATTCAGCAATGACAGTTGGTCAATTCGTTTTGTCAGGATTTCTTTTTCAGTATTCTCAGCCCGGTGCATTGTTAAAAGGGCGTAATCACCGTATTTATTTTTTTTAACAAATTTTGACTTAAATTTTTTGAAAATATCATACATTACATCACCCACCACATGCACTCCTTCACTGATACCTTCTTTTTTCAAATTGTTCACAGAGATAGGGGATGGACAGAATAACAGGTTGGAAATATGATCGGTTACAACTCGGTTGATTTCTTCAGGCATTCTTTTATTGTATGATCTGAGCCCAGCCTCGATATGAAACACGGGAATATGGTGTTTTGCACCAGATAAGGCACCTGCCATTGTTGTATTTGTATCTCCATATACAATTACAGCTTCGGGGTTCTCATTCTCGATGACTTTATCCAGTTTCCCAAGCATATTCCCGGTTTGTCTTCCATGGGTGTCGGATCCAACTTCAAGGTTATATTTTACAGCTGGGATATTCAATTCCTTGAAAAATATATCCGACATATTGAAATCATAATGCTGGCCTGTGTTTACCAGGATTTCTTCAATATCTGAATCTTTCAAAGCATTTGAAACTGGTGCTGCTTTGATATATTGTGGCCTTGCACCGACTATAGTAAGAATTTTCATTTTGTTTTAATTTAGGATTATAAGATTGATAGATTTGATTAGCGATATTAATTCATTCATTCCAAGTAATGCCTTAATTTTTTACACTGGTTAATACTAATTCAGTATTCATCAATTCAGAAAATGATTAGTAATCATAGTAACAATTTAATAGAAAATACTTATGAAGAAAATTTGTGTTATAGGAACAGGAAACTGGGGGATCAACCACGTTCGAACCTTAGCTGAGTTGAATGCATTGGGAGGTATTGTGGAAACCG
>CAZBZK010000125.1:0-3543 GCA_964496365.1 uncultured bacterium | reverse complement strand
ATTTCTGTATATTTATAAACTCTCCCCTAACCCCTCTCTTTTGAAGAGAGGGGAAAACTGATACGTTCGTTAATTTTTCTGAAATTTGATTGGGGAGGACACTCCCAATACGTTTTCTCTTTTGTCACCTTGAGTAGTGAAACGTAGTTGAGCGTTATCGAAAGATGACCGCTGTCTTTAGCTCCGTTTCGATCCATCTACATCCCAAATTTCGGGATTACGGTGGACAAGTAACGTCCCCATTAATCGGGATTACTCAATGAGACACAATATCTTTGTGAGAAGTAACGGTGAAGTTTATCCGCAATAGTTTGGATAAAAGAGGGCATTCTTAAAGGCCATACTGTCATTCCCGTTTTTTAAACTGAATTCCCGATCATGTTGGGAAAGATACCAAAAAAGAAATTTATGGTTATCTTAATACATTAAACTCTCCGTGTCTTAGAATCTTTTTGGCAAAATTACCCCAAATTTCAGTAATCAAAACGAAAAAACCCACAGAAAAAAACGAAGATTTTAAAATTCACTCCCTCGAAACACCATTTTCCAAACCTGATTTTTTTCAAAACCAAAAGTCCCCCTTTTTTGCCCAATTTTCCAAAAAAATCCAAAAAAAGTGAAAAAAAGTTCAAATGTTGAAGAAATGTTGATGCCCTTGTACCCCTCCTTGTACCATACCGTTTTGTATATTGTGGGGTAAAATATTCAGAATTTGAATCACAATCAAAACTGAATGAATCAAAGAACAAAACATAAAGGAACTTGAACAATGAAAAACACAAACTTAATATCCTTGTTTACTTTATTATTCACCATAATAATGGTAACAGGATGTGGTTCATCAAAACCAAAAGTGGAACAAAATCCTCCAAAAGTAGAGCCTAAAAAGGAAAAAATGCCAATCGAGGAAGGGTACACTAAAGGAGTAAACTTGTTTGGCGAAATTGACAAATTTAAATATACTGTTGAGACTGTAGAGTCCTCGCCAAATGCCAAAAGTGTATCCAAAATAACTTCAAATAATGAAGATAACGTAGAGATGAAAGACCCTGATCATCATCCTTCTGAAAATCAGATAATTTATACTGAGGTTATAATACCAGAAAAATCGGGGAAAACTGAAAATATTACATCTTCAGTATGGAGTCAAAATCCGGATTCAAAAGCAAGAGTTAGAATCACTGAATCTACATTTTCAAACGGGGAAGCAATCTACAGTGAGTCTGGAGATAATATTATTTTTTCCTCGGCAAGGTCTAACTCAAGCCCAGGAATTTGGAAAATAAAATCTGATGGTCTTGGTGGAATTGTAAAACTAACAGAGTTTGCCACAAGTAATTTGGGACACCCAACAATCAGTAAATTGGATCAAATTTCGTTCCATTCTTTTGATCCAAGATACACTAGAAGTGTTTCAAATAAACAACAAATGAACCCGTTTATTTGGATCATGAAATCAGATGGTTCCATTCCAACGCAACTTAGATATGGTAAGACACCAAGTTTTTCTCCTGATGGTAATACTATAGTATTTACAAGAGTCGATGAAAAAACAGAGATGTCTCAAATATTTACAATGTCAACGAATGGAGGGAAAATCACACAACTGACTTTTAATACCGATTTTGATATAAAAGATCCAGAATACAATCCTGAAGGAAGTTATATTGTATATGCTTCAAATGAAGGTAATAAGGAATTAGTTAAATCAGAAAAAAATGATTTTAATATCTGGATAATGAATTCAAATGGAACGAATAAAACACAATTAACAACTAACGGATCGTTTGATGACCAACCTGTATTTTCACCAAGTGGAAACTTTATTTATTTTAGAAGCAATCGTGGTGGTCATTGGAATATTTGGAGATTTGAACCAGTTTATTGATTTCGAAACTTTCATTTTTTCAGTATAACAAGTATTTATTTAAAATATTTCTGTTTTACCTTGGGAATAAAAATCGAGCGTGGAGTATAAAATAGAAATATTGATAGTAAATGGATAAATAGTTGGGCGATCTCTTATTGGTCGCCCAATTATTATTTAAACATTTTTTTATGTATAGATGAAACACAGTTTAATTTATCGTTTTTATATTAAAATAAAATTTCTTTCTCTTTTCATTTTATTTGTTAAAATTACAATGGATGAAATAAAGGCTGATAATAAAGTTGAAGAGTTATTGTATTATGGTAGTAAGGTATTTATAGGTGAAGTAATAACAAATAATACATACGGTACAGGGTTCTTATTTAATAATAATGGTATATTTATTACAGCAAAACATTTAATTGAAGATGTATCCTCAATAACCGTGATTTTGAATAAAGAGAAAGTAAAAATTGATACACTTTACTTTTTTGAAAACAATAAATTAGATTTGGTAATTATTAAGTTAGAAATTTCTTCTAGTGAAATTGAACCTATCTTTAAAATATCTAATTTTGTATCTATTTTAGATCCAATTTTTTTGATTTCAAATCCTCACGGCGTGAAAAGAACAATTACGAAAGGATTTATTAGTAATTTTATTGATTTGGATGGATTGTTGATTTTTACAGGGACAGCGTCTAGTTCCTTAGGCAGTAGTGGTGGTCCTGTTTTTAATTCAAATGGACATTTAATAGGTGTTCATACAGGCACTTATGGTGGAGCTAATCAACATATAATTCCAATTCGAAATTTAATTGAAGGAGTAAGCTCTGTTAAGCCAGTTTCTTTTGCAAATTATTTCGACAACAAATCAAATTTTAAAAAAGGAATATTCGAAAATATTTTCGGACTGTTAACACAATTTTGGTCAAAGTTTTGAGGGTCTGAAAATCCCCTACCACATATACCACATCCATTTCTAATAGTGCAGGGGAAGTATCAAATATGATCGCACCGGTAAAAACCATGGTTGGCGACACTCTCATCCTTTCCTGGATTTATTTTGACTTAGTGGAAGAAAGTGATATTTTTAATAGTGAAATGAAAATCGTACTGGAGTAAAAATTTATTAGTTTACATAAAGCATATGTTGTAACCTGTGTACATTATAAATAGGATCAAACAAAATGACGAAAATTTCAACATTAAATGTACGAAAGAATTTTTCCGAAATTGTATATACAGCTCAATTCGGGAAATAGAGAATTGTTCTCACTCGCCAAGGGACAGCAGTAGCCGGAATTATTTCTATGGATGATCTTGAACTTTTGGAACCGTTGGAGGATGAATTAGATATTCGAGACAGCTTGAAAATTTTAAATGATAAAAATTCAGAATTCCTGGATTTGGAAGAGGTTAAGAATACAACTTGATGTTTAGAATTGTATCTGAAGTTGATAAGATTGCTTCGCCGCTTCGCTCCTCCTCCCATTTCGATAACAAGCCTTCGGCTTTACTCAATGTGACATTTTCCTTGTCATTGCATATAGAATGAATTGGAGTGAAACAAACTATTTAATAAGAAAAACTTTATAAATAAGTGAAATATTCTCAGTACATAATTCTATTCCTTTTGAGTTTAAAAATTTCCGCTTCAGAAATCCCCTATG
>CAZBZK010000124.1:0-3554 GCA_964496365.1 uncultured bacterium | reverse complement strand
GCAGGATATTTAAATCTTACGGCACAAATCATTGAAAATGGAGAAAAAATTGGAGTAGGAGCATTTATTACGGAAACAAACAATCCCGGACTTACCATTGCACCAAAAGAAAAAAAAATGGGGTGGCGTGCAAGTGACACACATCAATTGTTTTTTAAAGATATGAAAATTCCTGCAGAGAATATGATTGGGAATCCTGAAGATGGTTTCAAAACGTTTTTAAAAACATTATCCGGAGGTAGAATTTCTATTGGAGCTTTATCAGTAGGAACCGCAGAAGGTGCCTATTTAAAAGCCTTGAATTACGCATGTGAACGTGATGCCTTTGGGAAAGAAATATATCAGTTTCAATCTGTGGGTTTTAAATTAGCCGATATGGCAACCCGAATTGAAGCATCCAAATTACTCGTGTTTCATTCAGCATGGATGAAAGACCAGGGTCAGGATGTTATGAAGGAAGCCGCCATGGCAAAATTATATGCCAGCGAATGTGCTATGGATGTTACTACAGATGCCATACAAATTCATGGAGGCTATGGTTATGTAAAAGAATATGATGTAGAAAGATTTTTTCGTGACGCAAAAGTATTGGAAATTGGGGAAGGAACAAGTGAAATACAAAGGTTAATAATTTCTAAGGAAATAGTCAAAAGTGTCAAAAAAATCTAAGCTGAAGTATAGCAAACCATCATCATTTGAACGGATGGTTTTATTTTTTAGCACCTTTTGGAAACAAGTTATCATTCTGTCCATTTTGGTGGTTTCAGCATCTTTTTTTTTCCCAAGCGGAGAATCTCTAAAGTATTCATATCAGCTGAACGATATCCCCGGGGAACCGGTCATAGCTCCGTTTACATTTCCCATTTTAAAATCAGAAGAAAAATTAAATGTAGATTTGGATGAAGCCATTAAATCAGAACCGTTTGTGTTTAAACGGAAATCTGATCTTGTACAAAAATGGACAAACAGCCTTGAAGAATTTTTTCTTCTATCTGAAGAGATAAGACAATCCAGAGACTCCTATCTTCAAACCAAGGATTTGATTTACCGATATCGTTATGACGACAATTATGATACGGTATTAAAAGAGTTTAAAGCCGATAGTACCCAATTGGCAAATTTGGTTTTGGAAATGGAAAACAAATTTTCAATCTCGACTGAAGAATCGTACTGGGCATCTTTTTTGGATGTTTTGTATCAATCTGGACAGGATTATGACATAAATGAATTTGAAACAACAATCATCCAAATTTGCAGAAATCGTTGGGCAGAGGGAATTTATGATATTCCAAAATCGGACATTATTAGCACAAAAACAATGATTCATCAGGGTGAAGTTCCGGTTCTTGCGAATCCCGATGAATTCCATGATTTGGAATCAGCATGGACAAAGGCGAAACAGGAATTAACACAATCCTATACAAATCCTGATCAAATTCAGCACACGACGGGATACGCACTTATTGTTGAATTTATGAAACCAAATCTCGTTTATGATAAGGAGACTACTGAAAGAAGACAGCAGTCAAGGTTGTCCCGAGTTCCACGATTCCAGGGGACTATTTTAAAAGATGAAAAAATTGTGGACGCTAATGAACGTATCAGCAAAGATGTACTTTTAACACTAGAATCGCTTGCAGCTGCTATTGACGAAAAAGAGGGAAAAAAGACAGGATTACAGGCATTTTTCAGTTATTTTGGAAGGCTGGTTGTCATAGGATCCATCATTTCATTTGCTTTTACTTTTATTGGTGTGTATCGGATGCAGATTTTTCAGGAATGGAAAATGATTCTCCTAATAGCATTGGTTTTTTTAATAGAGATAATTTTAGTTTATCTAACAGTCATTAAATTTGGATTTTCCCCTTATTTTCTATTTCTAACTGTGTCTGCGATGACGCTTACAATTTTGTTTGATGCCAGAATAGGGTTTATGGGTGCAACATCCATGGCAATTTTAAACGCAGTCATGATTGGAAATAATCTCGATTTTATCATTGTGGGTATGACTTTATCCAGTATGGCTATGTATAACGTGAGGGAATTGCGAACTCGGTCTCAAGTATTTACGACCATTTTTTCACTCCTTTTCATCAGTGTTTTAATTTTAATTGGTTTAGGCCTTTTCAAAGGAAATCCCTGGTTCGCTATTTGGAAAGACTTGCTTCCGCTATTGGTTACCAGTGTTCTTGCACCAGTTATCACCTACGGATTGATTGGATTGCTTGAAATAGCTTTTCAAATTACCACAGATCTAACCTTGATTGAACTTTTAGATTTTGAACATCCCTTGCTCAAGAGATTACAACAAGAAGCAAACGGAACCTTTAATCACAGTATTGTTGTTGGGAATTTAGCCGAAGCCTGTGCAAATGCCATCGGTGCCCGATCCTTGTTGTGCAGGGTAGGGGCTTACTATCATGATGTGGGTAAAATGATGCGTTCTGAATATTTTATCGAAAACCAATTCACAGGAGACAATAAACACGACACCTTAACCTATGTGATGAGTGCAAAAACAATTAAAAACCATGTGAAAGAAGGGCTGGAATTAGCCCGTGAATATAAGGTTCCAAAAATTGTGAGAGACTTTATTCCCATGCATCATGGAACAACACGTGTGGAATATTTTTATAGAAAGGCTTTAGAGAATGCTGAAGATTCAAGTAAGGTTGATGAAAAAGCATTTCAATATCCGGGACCAAAGCCCAACACAAAAGAAACGGGAATTCTCATGCTTTGTGAAGCAATAGAAGCAGCCGTACGTTCGTTGAAAAACCCAGATATTTTCAAAATTGAAGCCATGATCGATAAAATTATAAAATTTAGAATAGATGAAGGACAACTGGATGAATGTCCCCTTACCTTGGATGAATTGCGGAAAATAAAAGGGACAGTGGATGGAAACAACGGAATGCTTCCGGTTTTAAGAGGAATTTATCACATACGTGTTGAATATCCCGATTCTGATAAAGATCAAAATGCAAACATTGCAAAAGCATGATTCAAGTAAGCGTAGAGATTGGTTCGAAATTAATTTCTGTCGATGAGGATGTTTGTAAAAAAATTGTAAAGAGAGTATTTAAAACACAGAAAATTCAAAATACAGAGGTCACCGTAATTTTTGGAACAGATGAATTATTAAACTCCTTAAAAAAGGAATACTTCGGAAAAGATCATCTGACGGATGTTATAGCATTCCGTTTGAATGACCATTCCGAACAAAATGTGGAAGGTGAAATTTATATCAGTGTGCCAAGGGCGAAGGAAAATGCACAGAAATTTAATGAACCATTTGAGAAAGAAATTGCACGATTGATGATTCATGGTACGCTTCATTTAATTGGATATAAAGATGATACTCCAAAATCAAAGCAAAAAATGAGCGATCGGGAAAATCAATTTCTTGAAATTGGAATTTGGAATAATTTATCTGCGAACGCAATGAAAAATGAAAAAAAATAAAACAGCGGAATCGTTCACTAAATTATTGGATATCGTCCAAAAATTGAGGGGTCCTGATGGTTGTCCGTGGGATAAAGAACAAACCCATG
>CAZBZK010000123.1:0-3585 GCA_964496365.1 uncultured bacterium | reverse complement strand
CTGAGGGAGTAGTTTTGTGCATTCACCAGACTGAAAATGAAAAAGGGAAAAAGGATATTTTTAATTATATCACCCATTCATTTAAAGTTGATTGGAAGGGTTGATATGAGGTGATTTGTTTCTCTTTTTGAGAATTACCCAAAACATTGAATGAGATTGTTGACGAAAGAGGATGGTTAAAGTATTTAACCATTTCCTCTCACATAAATGACTTTAATTTTCATACCGATACTCCTTTTGTTTTTTAATTACGACTAACTGAATAATACAATTTAGTTTTTTTTGGTATATTTTCCTATGACATTTATCACACATAAATTTTGGAATCCATCCTTTGTATGGATGGTAGAAATTCCCATTGACATAGTTGATAGAGTCCTGTTCGTTTTTTATGTTTCACTCTGTATCTCCCATAAATACAAACGGTGCCCAAAAAACAGGATGATTGTATTGTGGATTTTCCAGTAAAGTCAATTGGGCAGTTCTAAGTGCTTTAGCGGGGCGGATTCCATTTTCCATTTCAAGGTAAAATATTTCCATGAGGTCCCTCGTAGATTCATCTCCCACAGACCAGAGAGTTGCTACTAGTGAAGGAACTTCAGCGCCAAAAAATGCACGGGACAGTCCCAGCATTCCTTCACCTTCTGTGAGCTTACCAGAGGCAGTCTCGCAAGCGCTTAACACAGTAAGGTCTGCATTCAGCTCTGTTTTCAAGATTTCACGGGCAGTGAGAAAACCATCATTTTTTTCATCAGTAGAGAGAAGAATTGCAGAATACATGGGATTCAGCTCATCCATCACTCCATGGGTTGCCAGGTGGAGAATACCAAAATCGCCTGCATTGGATTTGAATTCTTTTTCGTTGGCTATTTTTCCCGTCATAATCAGGGACCTGTCTCCAAAAATACTACCGATGGATTTTACCTCATCCTCTGTTGCAGGAAGTGCCGCAAATTCTCCCCTAAGAGTTGCTACACCTTTTTCTCCAAAATCGGGATTTCCAAATGCAAGAATTTGTTCTTTCCCTGCTGTTCCAAAGGAGCGCAGTTCATCAAGCGCACTTAATGAGTTTACATAGTAGATGGTATATTCTTGGATCATGTAATCTCCAGTCTCGCTGTTCTTCAGGGCATGAAAGGGTAAATTGTGCAGGTAACTGTCAGGGACGATACAAAGCTGGGTAACTCCTTCTAATTCATTCTTTATGGGGGTGACAAGCCGGGAATAAAGCCATTTAGAAGTCCCGCTCCCCCATCGTAACCGTAATGCGGATGTTTTCTTGTTGATCTCATCCCGGGTAATGTCCAATTTAAAAGATTTTACTGTATATTTCCTCCTGCCTTCCCGCTTAAGTAAAAAACAAAATGTATTATCTTCCTCAACCATATATGCAATTGCAGCTTCATTCAGATTCAGGAGTTTCACAGCATCTCTTGATCTTATTGGATCACCTTCTCCCATCTTACGTTTCAGTTCTGGATGCTTAAAGTACAACCCCGATTTGAATTTGTCCATGGATCTCCGGGCATTCCGTATTTCCCTAGTCAGCGAATCCAGACTTCGGGTGGTACCGGTATTAAACGTAAAATTACTGATTTCTTTATTCACAATCCGAAGACGGCTTTCCATAAGCTGTTGTTTTTCAATCTCCTCATGCGTCATCTCATCTTCATACACCAAGAATGCTCCATCTAAAATATCCAGGAGATTTCTGGCTTTCATTCTTTCAAAGGTATGGTAGGCATGTTCATCTTTCCCCAACTTTATCTGTACCTTAGCCAATTTTCTATAGACATCCATCACCCCTGCCATGAAAGAAGATCGGTGACCTTCCAGTCCTATTCCCCTGCGGATATTTTCCGCATGTTCAATTGCCCTGTCATAATGCCTGACCGTAAGGTCATATCTTTCCCCAGCAGAAAAAACGTCTCCCAAACCCTCATTAAAAATATATCCGAAATAATCATTTTCCAGCTCCTTTGCTTTTTCCAAGCCTTCCTGAAAATATTCCATCGCAAACTCAAATTCTCCCTCTTCCAATTCCAAAAATCCCAAATTGTATAGACTTTGAGATTCTCCCTGGATATATCCAAGGTCACGGGACTGTTGGCGTGCTTTTTTATAATGTTTTCTGGCTTCTTTCTTTTCTCCCTTTTTTTGGAATAAGTCACCTATATTAGTGAGTGTATGAATGATCCCTTTTTTGTCTCCTATTTCTTTCTTGATCTTTAAAGATTTCGTCAGGTAATCCAGCCCCTTATTGTAGCTATTCTGAATGGTATAATACACTCCGATATTATTGTAAACCAGCGATTTATTTTCCTTATGATCATCAACAAGTTCAAGCGCTTTGTGATAATGTATCCGGGCAGAAACGGTATCTTTATACGCAATGAAAACATTTCCTAAGTTCAATAATATTTTAATTTTGTCGTTATTAGAAAAATGTTCACCATACAGATTTATGCTCTGGATATAATATTCATGTGCTTTACCGTAATTACCCTTGCTAAACGCTATATATCCTAAATTATTTAGCACTTTAGCTCTATTTTCATGGTCATTCTCACCAAGTGAGTCCATTATTTGATTGAAATATTTTTCAGCAAAATAATGTCTTTCTCTCTCTATTTCCAGCAGTCCCAATGAATTTAAATTCTGTATTATTTTTTTTACATTATGATGGGCTTCCCAAAATTCAAGTGATTCTTTATAAGATTCTCTTGCTTTTTGATAGTTGTCCAATTCTTTGTAAACATTACCAAGATAGTGTTTTACTCTTGCTATTCCAGAACTGTCACTTAATTCCTCCCTTATCTCCAGGGTTTTAAGCCAGTGTTTTTCTGCTTGTTTCGGATTACCGTATAAATCAAAATAAGTCATGGCTATACGGTTGTGGGCAACCCCAACTTGTTTAATAAATCCTCCTGCTTCAAACAGATTTAGAGCTTTTTTCAGATTCAGGAGGGTATTCTCACTATCGTTCAATTTATAATATTTTTTACCTAATTTATAAAAAGAAACTGCATATAATGAATCTGTTGTACGTTGAGAGATATTCGTTTCCTGACCATTAAGCATAACTAAAAGCAAAATCAGTGTTATAGTATTCTTTCGGTAATGTTCCATGTTTAGCTACTTCTTGTTCAAGACACTGAAAAGATCTACGGGATCAGAAAATCCTTTTAAATCAAATGGACCTTTTTCCTCAATAGTGAAAGATTCCTTAACAAAAAAGTGGGTGTCTTTATCAATGATCACTTCTCCAATTTTCCCCACACCTTGGATTCGAGAAGCAAGATTCACAACACTTCCAATTATGGTATAATCAATCTTTTCCACAGGTCCGATATTTCCCACTTTAGCATACCCGGTTGCAATTCCCACCCGAATGGCAAATGGAAATCGATTCTGTTTTTGGTAGATTTCATCAAGTTCAGAAGCTATATTCTGCATGGAAAGAGCACAACGAACTGCAGCGGGAGCGCTAGTTATTTCATTACCTATATTTTCCAAAAAGGCAAGAATACCATCGCCCATATATTTATCTACGAGTCCTTTTTCATTAAAAACTGTTGAAGTCAT
>CAZBZK010000122.1:0-3720 GCA_964496365.1 uncultured bacterium | reverse complement strand
AAAAGAAATATTTCCATAAATTTTACCAAATTCGGCAGAATATTTCAATTAGATTTGGTTGAGATTTATTAGTTCAAATTTTATATAAGGTACAAAACGGTTTAATGTGTTTGTTTCATTCGTTTTTTACTCATTTCAACCACGCCTAATTTCTTCACAACAAAATCACCAAAATCAGCAGAAAAAACGTTTAATGCCAATAAGGGTTTCATTGGACCCTTATTCACTATAATTTCACTTTTTCGACTTTTAATTGCCGTAATAACTGCATCAGCCACATCTTGAGGTTCCGAAGTACCCAAGAACTTCGGAGCTTTCTGACCTCCATCATAAAACATTCCTGCATTTGCTATAAATCCGGGCATAATTGTGGAAATATTCACACCAGTACCGTGTAACTCTTGTCGTAATCCGTCTCCCCATTTTATCATTCCCGCTTTGGATGCTGAATAAATAGAATTGTATGCTACTCCTTTTCTACCAGCTAATGAAGCGATGTTCACAATATGTCCTGATTCTTGTTTGAGCATTTGAGGTAAGATCAATCGGGTAATTTCCATCGGTGCAATTAAATTAACCTTGAAAATGGATTGTATTAACTCTAAACTATTTTCCGAATACTGATTGTATTTTTCGACCCCTGCATTGTGTACCAAAATATCAATTCCATTTCCTGAAATTTTATTCACCTTTTTTATTAGCTGATTTATTTTTTTTAATTCACATAGATCAAAAGGTAAAGAGTGAAACATACCTCCAATTTTGCGAATGTCAGATTCCATTTCCATTAAAAGATTCTGTGACCTTGCAACACCGATTACCCTCACACCTTCGTTAATTATCGACTTAACAATGTATGTCCCAATCCCTCTTGATACACCGGTTACTAATGCGGTTTTTCCTAAAAGTGAATCCATGGTGAACTCCTGAATTTATGATCCAATTATCGAATAATCGGAAAGTTTAACTGAAAATAAGAATTCCATTTACCCTGTTGATTTAACACTATTCCCATCATGGGACTAAATTTTAAGAATCCCATGGAGAGTTTTGTTTCTAAGGATAGTTCTCCTCCGATTGCTGTGAGATTTTTACCGTACTCCCCTAAAATATGCTCTATAAAGACTTTACCATTTAAATCCTCGAGATATGAATTTATATTCCAAATCCCTTTTCTGATTTTAAATAATTGGAATGTAAAACTAGGCGATAAAATTAATCCATAAGAACTAAATATATTATTATTACCTTTGGTCAAGAAAGAAATTTTATCTGATGATTGCCATTGTATCATCGTGTTAAACCTGAAAAATCCGATTTTATTTTTTCTGACCGAAGAAATTCTGAATGAAATTCCATAACTATTATTTAAGGATATCGGAGTTTGATAAATGGGGAATCCCAATGTAATCAAATTGGATTTCAAGGCGTAACCATAATAAAGTGATAAACCGGGGGTAAATGTGATTTCTCTGAATTTTTTACCTCTTAAATGAATATTGCCTGTTAAGGAAATATTTGGTTTGCCAATTTTAGAGGATATACTAATGGGATAAAATCCTGACATTGAAAGTGCATCTGAATAATCTGTGTAACCGTGTATGTAAACTGGAGCCCACTTTTGTATGTGCATTCCGGTTGTCATCGACATGGAAGAATTTTCTGTCGAGTAATTTAATAATGATGAGTACTTAAAATGAGATAATACGTCTGATCCTTTAAGTAAAATTGCAGGTTCGCTGGTAGTTTGGTTGTAATATGGTGTTCGCAAATAGGGGGTGATTAATTTAGTGTAAACCGAATAATCTACTTTTTCTTTCTCAAATTTCT
Organism: uncultured bacterium; assembly: GCA_964496365.1. GTDB lineage: Bacteria > Fidelibacterota > Marinisomatia > Marinisomatales > AB-629-J13 > AB-629-J13. The sequence continues at coordinate 1,890 of CAZBZK010000122.1, read as the reverse complement.
TGAGTGTTGTGTTGGGAACACTCAAATTATTCTGAGGAATGTCAATTGGATTCTTGGCAATGTCCTTCACAAATAAATCTTCACCATTTTCTGTTAAACTGATAAAAAATAATAAACTATCTATTGTAACTCCACGTCGAGCAAAACCTCCATCTGTTAATTTAAAAAAAATATTTTGTGATAAATCATAACCATAAATTCCAAATTCCTTATGGTAATGTGCAGTAAAAACCAAAAGGTCATCAATAAGATTTAATTCAGTTTCATTCCAGTTATTATCTGTGATTTTTGAATAATCCAGATTGTCTATATTTAATTTATATAAATTAAAATGTGAATTGGATTCTTTTGCTGATAAAAATATGTAATTTTCGTTCGCAACCATTTCACTAATTTGAAAGGGCAAATTTTGAATCAAGGTGAGGTCGTTTCCATCCATTCTCCATAATTGTGATCCAAATCCATTCCTTTTATTGATAGATAAAATTATATTCTTACTATTTAAAATACAAAAAGATCGAAACGAATCTGAAACAATCTCATGTTGTTTACCCGTGTTTAAATCTAAAGAATATAATATCATTCCTGTACCAAGACTATTGGATGTTACATTGGGATACCCTTTTTTTATGTCAGAAACAGTGAAAAATAACCGATTCATTTTTATACGTATTGGAGAGGTAATCCATCGATTCAATTCCAATAATGTAAACTCCTTTTTTAGGATGGGATCAAATTCAATCAATCTATAAAATGGGACATCATTGTTGGAATAAAACATTTTCATATAGTAAAGTTTTCCCTTCCATGCGGTGATATATTTTTTATACCATCCGTCACCAGTCAATTGTTTTCCATCCCAATTCCAATCTGAATGTTTGCGAACCATTTCAGTTTTCCATTGGCTATAAAGAGTCGTTAAATTTTGATTGTACACTTTTTTTACTGCTTTATCAACTGCAAATATTGGGAATGTAGTCCCCAAAGCAAACGACCACCAATATGAACTCATTTCATCAATAAATATTTTCATTTTATCAACCCCGTATTGATGATTCAAATACTGAATAAATGAGCTTCCAATTATGTATTCGTCATTATGAGAGAAATAAGAATTAGGGGAATAAGTTAAGTCAATCACATCAGGAAGTGTGTTTGTTTTTGCTTGAGTTGCTATTTGTGCATGGACCCATCCATTTCGGAGCATTCCTTCATTGGGAAGAATTTCAGAATTGGTGGTGACTGAGATTCCTTCAATTATCCAATCCGGTGCATAGCTATTTGGATGGATGAAGGATCCGAATATATTTGAACCCAATTTTGATAGTCCTGTTGAAGCACTGATATGCGTAGCATGTGCAAATTCATGGATGGCTGTAGATCTGAGATGATTGGTCGTTGATCCACCAAAAAAATCAGAAGAGGGAGGTGAAACATATTGATGGATTGTGGATTCTACTGGAGAGAACCAAGCGTGAGACTTAAAACCACCATCCTCAATAATAAACGTTGTTTTCCCCGGATTATTCCCTAATAATTGAATCACTTTTTGATGATTTTGATCCAATTCAGAAATTAATTCACTAGCGTCCCACTCCAGTTCTTTAGGGTAATAAATTATAAAAGAGTCACTTTCGTATTTCCACCAGTCTGTATTTATTTGACTAATTATTTGAGATAAAAGAAGAATCAGAATTAATCTACTTTTCAAAGAACTGATATAACGAATCATGAACAAAACTTGATTTTTAGTTGATGAATATGCCTTGGGGATGATCCGCAACACGCACCGATCACATAAGGCTTTTCTTTATGAATTGAATTTAAAAAATGGTTCCAAGTTACATCGGATACAATTTGATCCATATTACCGTCAATTTCTGGAGATGT
>CAZBZK010000121.1:0-3842 GCA_964496365.1 uncultured bacterium | reverse complement strand
AACTAAAGTCCACCTCTGCCTTTAACTTTCGCTCCTTCTTATCAAAATCATTATTGTAATAAAACGAATGATCCATATGGAAACCATCATCGTGCTCTGTAAAATGGACTTCACCAATATTTTCCGGATTAACCGTGTTCAGAATATAGTCAATTCCTTCTTCACTTAAATCTTTATGATCCGAAACCGTGAGTGTATATCCCATAGAACTTGTTTTGGATGGAAAAAGGTCGCCTCCAAGTCTGATGCTCATATTTCGTGGAGTCTGGATTCTTTCTGTATTTTGAAAAAGAGAATCTGTCCTGTTTTCATAAACATATTGGTATTCTCTTAATCCATTCCCAATTCTGTTACCAGTATTAAAATTGGTACTGGTAAACACATTCCATCGATCTGTTTTATAATTTACATTTCCATTCAAGTTCATTTTATTGTATTGTCCGGTTAAACCGGAAATGGATCCATTGAATCCATCCAGGGCACCTCGTTTCAGAACAATATTAATAATACCACCTACGCCTTCAGGATCATATTTCGCAGATGGGTTAGTGATTACTTCTACTCTTTCAATCATATTTGCAGCAATATTTTCTACTTCTCCCCTGCGTTGAGTTCCAGAGAGTCCACTTTTTTTCCCATCAATCAATATGGTTACATTTGCATCTCCCGCAATAGTTACCTTGCCATCAATATCCACATCCACCGTAGGTACCTTTCGTAATACATCAGTTCCTGTACCACCAGAAGATGCCAAATTTTTACCCACATTAAAAATCTGTTTGTCAATCGTCTGTATAAACTGGCTCTCGTCTCCGATTACTTCTACTTCAGCCAGACTTACTGAAGAAATGGTAAGTAGAATGGTTCCCAAGTCTTGACTGATTGTTCCGCCTTCTCTAGGATTCAATGAAATGCTTTCTATAAACCTCGATGAATATCCGACAAACTCAATGGACACATTGTAAAACCCCAATGGAATTTTTTCAATCATAAAAATTCCATCATGATTCGAAAGACCTCCGGTAACAATGTTTTTAGAATCCGGATTGATCAAAGAAATTGAAGCATATTCAATTGGCTTTTGACTGGTAGAGTCAACAACGATTCCGTACACTTTGCCAATATTTGGTATTTTATTTCTTTTATTATGGTCACCATGCCCAAGAACAAGTTGAACCATAAAGATTTCTATACAAAGAAACAGATATTTATTATATTTATAAGTCATTATTTTTTTAAAGATTATTTAACAGTTCTATAAGTCCATTGAGAAATTAACTTGAATTTGTATTTAAATTTGCATTCTATAATTAGTTAGAATGGCAAATGTGACAATAATATCGAAATCGTGAATTTTCAGATTATAAATAATTTAACTTTAGAAGATCAACCGAGTCATCATTTTGGAACATACATGTATTTGTAAAATCACAGTAGAAAAATTATACAAGCAAATGAATTTAAATTCTAACACGGATTTGGAATAGGATATTATAAAGTTGAATTATTATAAAAATCTAATTCTAATTTCTATTCTTGTACCATTTCTCAGTGGAAAAAATCTTATCATACACAACACTTATGACCCCACTGCCAGGGAATTATTGGATGCAGAAATTATAGGAAACACCCTAATCCTTCCCGGAAATTTGCAAGGCATTGAGTTTTACGATATCTCCAATCCGCAAAACCCTGTTCATTTGGACAATCTTCAAATTCAGGGAGGAGGCGGTGGCGGTGGTGGAAACACCCGTTGTTTTTATGCAAGGGGAACAGGCAATGTAGTGTACATCACCACCCACAGAGGAGTAGCCATTGTTAACATTTCCAATCCATCAAACCCTAATTTCATAGGATACATTTCAGGAACACAGGGAAATCAATATGTTCTGGAAGACATGGATATATTTGGAAACATTTTAGCTGTTTCTGCTCATGCAGATGGTGTGCTTTTTTTCGATATCTCCAATCCAACCAATCCTACTTCAATTACAACCATTCCTGCGGTCAATGCATGGACAGTTCGTTTTTACGAAAATTTGGTCTACATTGGTGATGGAGACCTCATCAAAATTGTAGATGTTACAGATATTCAAAATCCAGTTGAAGTATTTGGTTGGTCCACAGGCAGTGCCGTAAAAGATTTGGCGATTGATAGCGGTGTATTATATGCTGCACTCGGTTCGGAAGGAGTTAGTATTTATGATTTATCAAATCCTGAACTACCCATTTATTTAACAAATCACAATACAACAGGACTGGCAAATCGAATCCAAATGTTCAATGGAAAATGTGCGGTTTCTGATTGGGATGATGTTGAAATTTTGGAATGGAATGGTTCTGAATTAAACCTTGTTGGATTCAAGGCAAATGGAAGGCGAACCATGGCAATCAATACTTCTGGAAATTATATTTATTCTGCTGAATGGAGGTATCTTCAGGTATTTGAATATGGACAAATCCAGGATGCAGATATTGACATCAGTACTTGGGAATTAAATTATCCCTATGTGGAAAATGAGGATTCTTACACTCTCTCGGTTGAAGTGACCAATAATGGAAATTCAACCTTAATCATTGAAGATCAATATATTTCCAATCCAGATTTTCAAATTGATAATTATCTGCAAAATTTAAACCCCGGTGAATCCCAATCGGTGAATATAACTTATTTCGCCGATGCGGGAAATTCTTCATCAGGATATCTAATTTTTACAAATGATCCGGATGAACCTCAAATCGCCGTGGAATTAAACGGAAACATTGATGGAATAAATATCGGAGAACCGGCACCGGACTTTGAACTTGAAATTATGGCAAATGGAAACGGCTCATTTCGACTTTCTGACCATTTGGGTAAAGTTATTGTTTTGGCATTTTTTGCTCCCGGATGACCTGTTTGCAGTCCGGAGTTATCGGACATGGAAACAACCATTTGGCAAACCTACCCACAGGATGAAGTCCTGTTATTGGGAATCAGCAATACGAACAATTCAAATATTATAGGGAATTTTATTGAGGAAAACAATTTGACTTATCCTATTCTTTATGATCCCGGTAGTTCAGGTGGTGTTCAGGGTGGAGATACTTATGATATTTACTATCTTCCTAATGATGGTTCTCCGTATCCCCGGGATTTTATCGTGGACCAAAACGGAATCATTCAATACGCTAATAACGAAATTGACATGGAGTGGATGACTATCGTTTTGGATAACCTTTTATTTGATGGTGAGATTGAATTTGAAATTTCTTATCTGGAAAATTGGAATATGGTCGGTCTGCCTCTTTATGCTTCGAATTCTGGTTATCAATTTCTATTTCCTGAAGCTATTGAAAACACCCTGTTCAGTTATTCTAATGGTAGCTATTCTCAAGAAACACAACTAGTTCCAGGAACTGGATATTGGCTCAGATTCCAATCGAATGGAATCGCAACTCTGTCCGGACAATCTATAAACGAATTGACCATTGAATTATCGGAAGGATGGAATTTGATTTCCGGAGTTTCAGAAACCGTGAACATCAATTCTATTTATGATCCAAACCAGCTTATCATTGAAGGGACTATTTTTGGATTTTCAGACGGATACGAATCGGTAGAAACAATTGAACCGGGAAATGGATATTGGGTGAGAAGTAGCGGAATGGGAATGGTTACTTTCACAAACACAAGGTGATTAGGATTAAATGCACGTTTATTTTGATTTTCATTTTTGGGGTATGTTTATTTTCCCAACCATATTCATTAACTGTAGAAAATGGATATGGATCAGGTCAATTTGAATCTGGTGATACGGTGCATATCTGGTCCGGTCTGGACCCGGTAACAATGACATTCC
>CAZBZK010000120.1:0-3863 GCA_964496365.1 uncultured bacterium | reverse complement strand
AACAATTACCTGTTCGGTTTTACCAGGTTTCGTATTCATCATTGCCATTTCATGCATAGATTTTGTGACAACCATTGCATCTTTTATTTCACCTATTTCCAATTCTGACTTAACAGACCGTTGTGAAATCACTGATTTAATTAAATCCGCTGAAATATAGTTTTCCCACTTTTCTCCACCAAAAATTTCAGATAAAATCTGTTTGTTGTGATACCTATATTGAGGAAGGATATGGATTACCTCACCCTGTGATAAAATACGCTCCATGTCCTCTTGGAAATCATTATGATTTGATATATGATCTATGTGTGCATATTTTGCCAGTTCATTCAGCGTTTTTGATTGTCCACACCAGATAATATCATTAATTGATTGACTGGTTCCATAAAGTGTGGCAGAATTTTCATAGGTATTGATGATTAGATTCAAATTAGGATAATCCAAACCACAATAGTAAAGAAAGGAACTATCTTGAACAAATGGATAATAATTACTTTGATAATTCATAGGGACTTCATTATTCCCACAAAAGAGGATAAAACCATCCTTAAGGGATTTCGCTAGTTTGCTTCTTCTATTTAAATATATTTGAGAATCAAACATAATTACAATTTTTGAACAAACATCTCATGGGATTCTTTGTTTAAGCCAATTGATTTATTTTTATCAATTAACAATTTTATTCACTTTCATTCTGGATAATAAATATTTATAAACCTCAATACACTCAGAATAAATGGATTCCCACTTTTTTGGTATATTTTTTTCATTTTTAGAAAGCGGAATAAACCTCGACGATTCCTCAACATTATTATACCAATATTTTGCCCATACGCCATCTGTATCCTTTTTCCCTGGTTCCCAAGATAACATAGAGTCATAAAATTTAATATTGAGCCTTTCACACAAGATTCTCAATGAATCCTTTGGATTATTTACGATTTCCTGGACATCAATAACGGGAGGAAAATCATCCGTGACTTGACATATCCAGTCATATATATTTTTCTGTTTATGATATCCTAATTGGTCGGAAGAATTCAATTCAAACTTTTTTCCAAAAGATGCTATGACATCTTTAGGATGACGAATTAAGAAACAATTAACTAGGGATTTTATCCATTCATAATCTATATCTTCCGTTAAATGGTGTGCCATATGTTTTTGATACCACACTGTCTTGTTGTTTGGTATTTCACCACAGAGCCATTTTGTTACTTCATGCCAGTCAGTGTTCTGGGATCGAATGATATTTTCTCTTCCTGGATGCTGGATTCCAGTCTTATTAAGAAAATGTCCGTATAAGGGTTCGTCTGTCACAAAAGTATCAGGCCGATTCCCGAATGACCGCATGAGTGCTGTAGAGATATTTCTCGGTCCCGACCACATGGCAATTCTGGTTCCTCCCATTTTCACTAAGACGGATATAATGTCTCTATTTTATTTTTATATAAATTAAATAAAGTTTCCGTCACTAGTCCACGCTTTCCATCTCCAATCATTTTCCCATCTATATTTACTGCTGGGATAACCCCAGCAAACGTTCCAGTCACAAATGCTTCATCAGCCTTTATTACATCATCCACTGAAAAATTCTTTTCAAAAATGGGTATATTATTTTCTTTACACAGTTGAATGATAGTACCCCTCGTTACACCGGGGAGACAATACTCACCAGTGGAAGTCCATACTTCTTTTTCCCTTATTATAAAGAAATTCGTGGAATTACATGTAGATACATTCCCATTGACATCCTTCATGAGTCCTTCATCAGCACCTTTTTTATCCGCTTCTATGCAGGCGAATATACAATTCAGTTTACTGAGAGTATTTAATCGGGGATCCTGTGTTTCTGCTGTTCCTCTACGAGCTGAAACTGTGGCTAAACTAATACCTTTTTTATTGATAGTCTTATCGGCTTTTTTATACTCCGGAATAACTACAATTGATGGACCTCCCTCGTTTGCATTAGGATGTTGATAGGGCGTTTTTTTTAATCCTCTGGATACAATGAGTCGAATGTGAATATCCGTGACCATCCTATTTGCATCCAAAACTGAAATTATAAGTGATTTAATTCTGTCCTTTGATATCCCAATATCTATATCCAAAGATGATGCTCCATCAAAGAGCCTATCGAGATGTTCCTGAATAAACACAAGATATCCATTGTGAAACCGAATTCCTTCCCATACACCATCTCCCAATAGGAAACCACTATCGAAAACGGATATTTTTGCTTTTTCTCTGGGGAGGATTTCTCCGTTTATATAAATTAATATTTGATCATTGCGATTGTCGTGAAGGTATTTGTGAGTGTTCATGCACTTATTTCAATAAAACGACTTTTTGTGTGCTGACAAAACTTTCTGCTGTCAAACCAACAAAATAAATCCCGGTAGATTCACCGGCAGCATCCCATATCACCTCATGGGATCCCTTCAATTTATTTCCTATTACCAATTCTTTTATTATTTTCCCTAGCGTATCATAAATAACAATGGAGATGTCACCGTCAAACGGCAGGTCATAAGAGATTGTTGTTACTGGATTGAAAGGATTGGGAAAAGCAGGATGTAATACAAAACCCTCAGTTTGTGAATTTGCCGCTAATCTTATCAATCTGTATTTTGATACACCTCCCGGTAATTCTATACTGCCCTGATGATTGATATTAGTACCGTATCCAGTTTTATCAATCAACACCCATACTTCATTGTTTTTTAATTCGAATTCAATTTGAATAAAATCAGCATTGGTCAACACATTCAATTCACCGGAATCACCACACAATCTTGAATTATTGGAAAACCTAACATCAAATAAGCTGACTGATTTTGCTTCTGGAGGTTCAGGGGGTGTTGGCGGTAAACTGAACTTATGCATTTCACTTTCAGATGTTTTAGTTCCAAAATATAAAATTCTTGGTGTAATGTTCGTTCCCAGAGGTTTTACCCAAAGTATATTGGCTTTTTCTTCAGGTTCATGTTGTAGTTCAATGATTCTGTTCACTGTACCTGCATTCATTGTTATATACCCGCCAGAAGATGCATTTACCCAATACCCTTCACCCGGTTCAAGATTCCCCACATTTACATAGGTGCTATTAAAACCATAAAATGTGCCTGGAACAATGATACCTTCTGGGTCAGAAATGGAAGAAACCTGAATAGTGTTAGATATACCTCCAATAAGGTTCCATCCTTCTAACAGTGACACTGTTAAACTTGTGATGGGATTTCCAGACACTGTTTGGGTTCCCTCCTCATCAAAAAAGAGCCAATACCCGTTCCCGGAATTTAGATTATCAGTTGAATAATAAGTTCCAACAAATCCGTATAGAGTCCCCTCTACAGCCTCCGGATAAACAACTGAATATTCTGAATCTTGTACCTCCAAAGGAAGAGAAATCATATTCCATCCAGGCTGTATGGTCACATTCACATCCTCATCTCCGCCAGGAGACCAGTTTCGGTAGTTCGTATAGATTCTCGCAGATGATGCCGGAATAAAATAATTACTGAATGTCCCTGAATCTGTTTCCAACTGAGTATCTTGAACAAATTCATACCAGATTCCTGCATAAGGAAACGGAAGATCTGAAATGGTTTGATCAAAATTATTAAAATTCATTACACAATAAACTGTTTGTCCTAATTCTTCATCATGACGCTTCATTCCTATAATTTTCTGAGAGTTGTCCAGATAAATGATTTCCAGATTTGCACCCCGAATGACCTCCCAGTTATTTCGCAACCAGAGAAGACCCTTAAAATAATTAAATAAGTTTGCACCTGAAGGAATATCAAGGTTTTCCCATTGTAATGGCTGTGGATCCAGAGATACAGGTGAGTTCTGTCCAA
>CAZBZK010000119.1:0-3904 GCA_964496365.1 uncultured bacterium | reverse complement strand
AGATGAAAATTTAACTTCAACCCCAATTTGCGAGAGTAGCTCAGTTGGTAGAGCACAACCTTGCCAAGGTTGATGTCGCGGGTTCGAGCCCCGTCTCTCGCTCAATTCCCATCATTTGGGACTTTATCCTAATTTAATTTCGTATAATAAATGGTCCATGTCCGCACCTCTTTAAACGTATTTTTACTCATTGCATTATTATGGTTCAAATTTGGTTGTTCTGGAATTGAGGATAATCCCTTATTAAAAAATCGAAAATCTCCTATTCAGTTTGAGGCTATCAATGCAATGCATATTCAGGATGCAACGGATGAGGTATTAAGAAATGTAAATCATATATTATCAAGCATTTACGATATAAAACCCGCCAATTCCTCCTTTAATAATATACTGTTACCTTTAGATAATTTGCGAAATGAAATTGAAAATGTATGGAGTCCCATCAGTCTGTTGTCGTTTACACATCCTGATAAAGAAATTCGAGAATCTGGATTTAATGCAAGCCAAAAAATCGAAGAATATTTGAATAGACTTTCGGTGGATGAAAAGTTATTTAATTCTATTCAGAAATTTTCCAAATCCACTCAAAAAAAAATCCTCAATGATGTTGAGAAAAAATTCCTTCATGATACTTTAAGAGATTTCCGGAGAAGCGGTTTTGGACACGATGAACATGTTAGAGACCGTGTTAAAATTCTGCTTGATAGGTTAACCTCATTAGGATTACAGTTTGAAAAAAATATATCTGAAGGAAAAGATACACTTTTTTTAAATGAGAGCGAATTAACTGGACTTTCGGAAGATTACATATTGAATAGAAAATTAAATGATGGAAGAATTGCAATTGATTTATCCTACCCCAGTTACAATCCATTTATGAAATATGCTGAAAATGATAGTATCAGAAAATCCCTAAGATTTATGTTTTGGAATCGGGCGGTTGATAAGAATATTTCCATCTTGGATTCCTTAATTTACTATCGAAATATTTTAGCTAAAACACTTCAATATCCATCATTTGCAGATTACAGGACAGAAATACTGATGTCTGAAAATCCGAATAATGTATGGGAATTTGAAAAATCCCTTCGTGAAAAAATCATGTCAAAAGCGTTGGCGGATTACGATAAAATGTTGGCAATCAAATCAAAAATCACTGGCAAATATGAACATACAATTGAATCATGGGAATATGCACGATATGAGCATTTACTCCTTCGAGAGAAATTCAGGCTGGATAGTAAACTTGTTAGTGAGTATTTTGAGCTATCCCAAGTGATAAGTGGTTTGTTCGAGATGTGTGAAACATTATTTGGATTAGAATTTCGTGAAATTCTCAACCCATCCGTTTGGCATGATAACGTTTTCATGTATGAAATGTATGATAGGGAAGATGAGCAGTTAATAGGTCGATTTTACCTTGATTTATTTCCCCGAGAAAATAAATATTCTCATGCAGCGGCATTCAGTATTACCATGGGGAAATTGGTGGAAGACCATTACCAAATTCCAGCGATGGCTCTTGTGTGTAATTTCCCTGCACCCACAGATACCAAACCTTCTCTTTTATCTCATGATGACGTGGAAACATTTTTCCATGAGTTTGGTCATCTACTCCATGGTTTGCTTACTACATCTCCTTTTCATTTTTATTCAGGTACATCGGTATTACAAGATTTCGTTGAAGCACCCTCTCAGATTTTTGAAAATTGGGTTTGGGAAAAGGAAATATTAAAACGTTTTGCTCGTCATTATGAAACTGGAGAAGTCATTCCTGATAAACTAATACAAAAATTGATTGCAGCAAAAAATGTTAACTCAGGTGTCAAAACACTTCAACAAATATTTTATGGTGTTTTTGATTTTACCATCCACAATGGATTTGATCCATTTGGAGACTTTACAACCACAGACATTGCAGAAATACTACAAAATGAAATTACATTATATCCTTACCTTGACCATACTCATATGCATGCATCTTTTGGTCATTTAGTGGGATATGAGTCTGCCTATTATGGTTATTTGTGGTCCAAAGTTTATGCACAGGATATGTATTCTGTGTTCAAAAAAAATGGAATTCTTGATTCACAAACCGGCAGAAGATTTAGAGAAATAATCTTTGAACCGGGAGGAACTATTCATCCTAAAAAGTTGGTACGAAAATTTTTAGGTAGAGAACCAAATATGGATGCTTTTTTAATGAGTTTAGGAATTCAAAATGATTAAAAATTGGATGTAAACCAGTTGTGAATCAAAAACGTTTATGTTAGGGAATCAGATGCAAAACCAAAAATTAATCCACGGATTTAAAAAGGTAAAAGAGAAAAAGGTAATTGAAATTAACGCTTCAGCTCATCGTTATTTTCATATTAAAAGCGGGGCTGAATTATTACATTTTGAAAACGACGACTCCAATAAGGTATTTATTATTGGTTTTAAAACTCCTCCAGAAAATAGTCGGGGTATTCCTCATATTTTGGAACATTGCGTTTTAAATGGTTCCAGGAAATTTAAGTGCAAAGAACCATTTGTGGAATTATTAAAAGGCTCAATGCAGACATTTACTAATGCCATGACTTACCCTGATAAAACGGTTTATCCGATTGCCAGTACGAATGATAAAGATTTTTTTAATTTAATGGATGTCTATTTAGATGCGGTTTTTTTTCCCAATATTTATTCAGATTCAAATATCTTTCGACAGGAAGGATGGCATTACGAATTGAATCAAAAAGATGAGGAATTAAGCATAAAAGGAGTTGTGTTTAATGAAATGGAAGGTGCCTTTTCCTCACCGGAACAGATTTTGTTTAGAACGGTAAGAAAAGCACTGTTAAAAGATACCATTTATTCCCATGAGTCCGGTGGTGACCCGGACCATATACCGGAATTGAGTTATGAAGAATTTACTGCATTTCACAAAAAATATTATCATCCATCGAACAGTAAAATTATTTTATATGGAAACGGAAATATAAATCAGCAATTGAAGTTTATTAATGATGGATTTCTGGATCAGTTTGATTCCAAAAAAATGATATTTCAAAATTGGGAACAAGAAAAATGGTTAGAAAAAAAGTCCGTTGTTTTAGATTATCCATTATCAGCTGATGAGGATGAAGGAAACAAAGCATATTTGAATCTTAGCTATCTAACCGCTTCTAATTTAGATCCGGAAACACTTTTGGGAATGGAAATATTGGAACATATTCTATTGGGTACACCAGCATCACCGTTGAAAAATACATTACTAAAATCCAAGTTAGGGAAAGATGTATTTGGGCATTTTCAATATGAGCTACTTCAACCGATATTTTCCATTACGGTCAAACATGCGGACTTGAAAAATCAAGAAAAATTTGAACGAATAATCCATGATTCTCTTACCTATTTAGTGAAAAATGGAATTAACGAAAGGATTATCCAAGCGTCAATAAATAGCAAAGAATTTGAATTGAGGGAAGCAGAATTTGGATCTTATCCAAAGGGATTAATATTTGGGTTATCTGCCTTGTCCTATTGGATGTATTTTGATAATCCCATAGAAATTTTGGAATTTGAATCGCCACTTAAATCCATTAAAGAAAAAATGAAGAATGGATATTTTGAAACCTTGATTCAAACCTATTTTTTAACCAATCCTCATTGCGTTTCCATTACGTTGAATCCTAAAAAAGGGTTAACCGAATCACGAGGAGTTACCCATTCAAAAAAATTAAATCAAATTAAATCTGAATTGACAGAAAATGAAATTAACGGGATAATAAACCAAACTAAATCATTAAAAGAAAGGCAAATCCAAAAAGATTCGGAAGAGAATTTAAAGTCGATTCCTCTCTTAAAGTTATCCGATTTAAATCCCAAGGCAGAGGAAATCAAAATCAGTCATGAATCGATTGGA
>CAZBZK010000118.1:0-4024 GCA_964496365.1 uncultured bacterium | reverse complement strand
TGTTCTTGAAGATGCTGCTCATGCAGTTGAAACAACCTCAAATACAGGAAAAGTCGGTAATACAAATTATGCAGCAGCTTTTTCCTTCTATGCCAATAAAAATATTACAACCGGCGGTGAAGGGGGCGCATTGGCAACGAATGATCAGAAATTGGCTGATAAAGTACGAAAATTATCATTACATGGGATGTCTAAAGATGGCTGGAATCGGTTTGAAACGGATGGCAAGTGGGTATATGATGTATCTGAATTGGGATATAAATATAACATGACAGATATTGCTGCAGCATTTGGTCTGGAGCAACTGACCCATATTGATACTTGGCATAAACGCCGTCTTGAAATAGTGAAACTGTATAATGATGGGATGTCTAAAATAAATGGCTTAATTCTTCCAAAACATACCATCGGCGATGTTCATGCTTGGCATTTGTATGTGATCCGAGTTGTTCCCGATATGTGGAGGATTAGCCGGAATGAGTTGATTGAAAAAATAAACGAGAAGGGTATAGGAACTTCTGTTCACTACATTCCGGTTCATATGCATTCCTATTATTGGAAGAAATATGGTTTTAAACCTAAAGATTTTCCGGTAGCAAAAGAATTATCAGAAACAGTAATAACTTTGCCATTGTATCCAAAAATGACGAATGAACAAACCATTTATGTCGTTTCAATTTTAAGGGATTTATGGAATCAGTTTAAATCCTGATGGAACTATTTTCCAGAACTGTGGCGGCATTATTGCTAATCATTTTGTCGCCATTTTTTTTATTGATCGGTGCTGGTTCTTTATTGTTCCAGGGATTTCCTGTATTGTTTAAACAGGAGAGAGTAGGGTTCAAATATAACCTGTTTAAATTATATAAATTCCGCACAATGAAAAACAATAGAGATGAAAAGTTTATCACAGAAACAGGTGACGGGAGAATTACTGGTTGGGGAAAATTATTACGAAAACTTAAATTTGATGAACTACCGCAACTGTGGAATATCATTAAAGGAGATATGAGGTTTATTGGTCCACGACCGGAAGTATTCCACTACGTGAACAAAAAAGATTTTTCATTTTTGAATTCTGTAAAACCGGGATTAACGGATTTTTCCTCAATTCTTCTGAGAAATGAGGAACAGATTATTGTTCACTTGGGCGGTGTAGAAAATTATCCAGAACTATTAAAAATAAAAGTAAGATTAGGTCAACTATATGCCAATCAGAAAGGCTTCAAATTGGATCTCATGCTTGTATTCTTCACGTTACTTGCAATAGTGATACCCTCTGCAGCACAAAAACTGATTATAAAAATTTTCATTATACCAAATGATCTTTACATTTCACATCAAATTAAAAAATTGAATTTATTATAGCAATTCTCACTATTATTAGGTAAAATGGCTCATAATGGTTCATCAAAGAATTAACAAAATGCTTCCCGTTTTAGGAGTGGACATATTGTCGGTAGTCCTCAGCCTGGTTGGTGCATACCTCATTAGGTTTGATTTTATTATTCCTGCTGAGTATTTCCAAAACCTTGGGTTTTTGCTGGCAGTATTTATCCCGGTAAAACTCATGACGTTTTATTTTTTCGGTCTTTATAGGGGATTGTACCGCTATACCAGTGTATGGGATCTCATAAACATTTTAAAAGGAACGTTTGTATCCTCGCTTTTATTGGTCGCTATTTTTGGGTTTGCAATTTTTTTCGAAGGCATCCCAAGATCGATCTTTTTACTGGATTATATCCTCACTACATTGGTGATTTCTCTTACAAGAGTCTCGGTTAGACTGTATTTCACACATTTCATCAACCCTATTAATCGTGGAAAAACTTCTCAGGTAAAAAATATCCTTTGTCTTGGAGCAGGAAACACGGGTGAAAAAATCGCCAGAGAGATCCTGACCCAATATCAAAAACATTATAAATTAATTGGGTTTTTGGATGATAATCCTACCAAGCAGGGATCAAGAATTCACGATATCCCTGTTCTTGGGACAATAGAAGATATTCCCCAGGTAACTGTTCAATATGATGAAATACTTATTACAGCCCCATCTTTAAGCGGTGTTGATATGAGAAGGGTTGTAAACCTTTGTAAACAAACCGGTAAACGATACAGAACTGTCCCAGGGTTCTCAGAACTGATTAACCAGGAAGTTTCTATTGAGTCCATTCGTGATGTGTCCCTTACCGATTTGCTGCGCAGGGAGGAGATAACACTGGATAGTAATTCCATGGACACGTTTCTCAAAGGTAAGCGGATTCTTGTAACTGGTGCGGGAGGATCAATTGGCTCCGAATTGGTCAGGCAATGTGTAGTTTTTAACCCGGGAATGTTGATATTACTGGATAGCAGCGAAGAAAACCTTTTCCAGATTGACATGGAAATAAATAGTTTCGCCTATGACGTAACAGTGAAAAGCATCCATGGAAGTATTCGGGATCATAACATACTGGATGATACATTTAAAAAATTTCGTCCTCATGTTGTTCTTCATGCTGCAGCATTCAAACACGTTCCGTTACAGGAATTGTATCCGTGGAATGCTGTTCATACGAATATAGCAGGCAGTAAAAACCTGGTTGATTTTTCCAATAAATACGAGGTGGAAAAATTTGTGTTGGTCTCAACGGATAAAGCTGTACGACCGGTGAACGTAATGGGAGCAACAAAGCGGGTTGCAGAACGGATAATACAGTCCGTGACACCAAATAAAAAAACAACATTTTTAGCTGTGAGATTCGGAAATGTCATTGGCAGTTCAGGGAGTGTTATTCCCACATTCAAAAGGCAGATCGAAAAAGGTGGTCCTGTCACCATTACTGATCCGGAAATGACACGATATTTTATGTCTATCCCCGAAGCATCACAACTAATCCTTCAGGCAGGAGCTGTAGGAAAAAAAGGACAGATTTTCATTCTCGATATGGGTAAACCAATTAAAATTAAGGATATGGCATTTGATCTTATTCGTCTAAGCGGATTTGAACCGGAAACGGATATTCCGGTGGTTTATACAGGGTTAAGACCGGGTGAGAAATTGTATGAAGAATTGTATGGAAGGTATGAGAAAATAATCAAAACAGATTACGATAAGTTATTAATTCTGAAAGATTCATCTGTGCAAAAGCCATGGAATATTTTAACAGAAGAAATAGATAAATTGACTTTCAAAGCGGATAAACTGGATAGTGATGGTATAAAAAATGAATTAAAGAAAATGATACCGGATTACCAACCTCAAAACACGATTTTGACTGATGAAATTTCTGTTGAAATTGAGAAATATACGGTAAAAGCAGAAGCTTAGAATAAATCCAAATTATTTTGTACAAAAGCTGACAATTGTCAGCTTTTTTTTACTCAATTAAATCAAAGAAAAATTATAATCCATTCCAAAAGAAATTTTGTCTTTATTTAATACTGTCAAAAGAATATGGAAGTGGTCAAATAAATTTATTCGGATTCCGGTATTAATCTGGTGAGTATCATATTCAATGATAAAACTTCCAAAATTCCGGTAATTTGTTTCCACTCCTCCAAACAACCCTACCAAATAATGATTTACAGGAGCATCCCGGTCTGGCTCTACATCCCCATAATGCTGGTCCATCCAATCCACACCATAGCCCAAGTGTGTATTGATTTGAATATCGGGATTTAATTTAAATGACTTGCTGGAAGAAAAAAATAAGGCATTATAGTAGGAATAGCTGTAAAAATCATGAATTCCCAGCATTAAAGATGGTGTATTCTTTTTTTCTTTTAAAAGTTGAATATGCGCAAAAAGTGCAAAATCTTTGTATGTGTCTGACCCTTCGTTGCCAGGACTGCCGGGTGCTAAAGTGATTACACCAGTAAAATCAACTCCCGGGAGGAATACAAGACTGCCGTAAAACAGGTGGTTTTCAGTAGTTTTATCACTCCAGTTAATAAATGTATATGGGGTTTTGATATTACGGTAGCCAAATCCAGATTCTCCATCTTTTGGGAAATCGCCGGGTGCAGGAGTAAATATTAATCC
>CAZBZK010000117.1:0-4047 GCA_964496365.1 uncultured bacterium | reverse complement strand
CCGGGCAAGGCAGTACATCGGATCACCAATTTTATACTAATTATTTAAAAGCAGACTATATCTCCGATGCAGCTGGTAGTAATGTTTATAGTGGATATGGTGTAAATAATAGCATCTTGGACGAAATTGCAGGGATTACCTTTGATGATGGTTCCCAAGGTACCTATGATGTTGATTGGCCCGATGGAATTTTTCCGGCAGGAGGGGCTTCGATTTGTGCAAAATATGATGGAGTGAATTATTCAACACACGGTGGCATGGGAATTGAATATGTGGGCACATTTGGATCGGGAAATATGGATGGCGGATTGGTTTATCTCACAGTCGGATTCGAAACAATTTATCCCGAATCTAAACGAAATGAGCTAATGGTTGAGATTATGAATTTGTATCAATCACAACTGGAAATTGGAGATAATTTACCAACACCAATGCCATCTTCCCTTGTAATCAATAAATTGTATCCCAATCCAACTAATACTTCCTTTACACTTAAATTTTCATCAATATTAAACGAAACTATAATAATAACCATTACAGATATTTTGGGTAGAGTTGTGAAACAATCAACCCTGACTTCAATCCAAAATAAATCCAGTTTTACCTGGGACGGGTTAGATCAAAAAGGTCAACCAAGTCCGACAGGCTTATATCTTGTTTCTATCAGTAATGGAAAAACTGTTCAATCCAGAAAAGTGACTTTATTAAAATGATTCACCGGATTTCCTTTCTCCTTTTATTCCATATCCTTTTAGCCCAAATGGAACATCCATCAATTCATCAAGAACAGTTGGAAAAATATAAGGCAAAACTAAATCCAACTGTTGAAAAAATTCATGTTTTAACGGGCTTGGATGTACTGTTGGAAAAAAAACAAAATGTCATTCAGGGAAAGTCTATTGCGCTGGTTACCAATCATACCGGAATTGATAGATTTGGCATTTCTAATTATAAGCGACTCATGACCATGACAGATGTGGATTTGAAAGTTATATTTACTCCTGAGCACGGGCTTTTTGGAGAAGCAGATGCTGGAGAAAGAGTCACCTATTCAAAAAATAATCTGAAATTACCTGATGTCATAAGTCTCTACGGGGAAACCCGGAAACCTTCAATTGAGATGCTTGAAGGGATTGATTTAATCCTCTATGACATCCAAGATATTGGTGCTCGGTTTTATACCTACATCACCACTCTAGGATTAGTCATGGAATCTGCTGCAGAATTAGGAATTTCAGTGATCGTTTTGGATCGCCCTAATCCTATTCGAGGCGATATTATTGAAGGTCCGATCTTGAAATTGGATTATCAAACCTTTGTGGGTTATTATCCAATCCCAATTCGTTATGGAGGAACTGTAGGTGGCTTAGCCCAAAAAATAATTGCGAACAAATGGATCTCCCCTGTCCCGATTGTAGAAGTGATTGAAATGGAGGGTTGGGAACCAAGCCTTTGGTATGATGAAACAGACTTGCCTTGGATAAAACCATCTCCTAATATTCCTGATTTAGAAACTGCTATTATTTACCCTGGAATGTGTATCATTGAAGGAACAAATTTGAGTGAAGGTCGTGGAACTCAAAATCCATTTAAACAAATTGGTGCACCATGGGTAGATGGAAAACTTTTATCTCAAAAACTCAATAAATTTAACTTACCGGGAGTTGTATTTAAGCCGGCATTATTTACACCCATTTCCATTCCGGGAATGTCCACAAACCCAAAATTTCAGGATGAAAAATGTTCCGGGATCGAAATCGTTATCTTAGATCGAAATAATTATAACAGTGTAAATACAGGTATAATTACTCTATTTATTTTTTACTCCATGTATACAGAATATATTACATTTAAAGAAAAACACTTAAACCGACTGTGGGGTAGTGACCAATTATTAAAGGGAATAAAGAAAGGTACTTCGCCCCTGGATTTTATTCAATCCATCCAATATTAATTGTCTATTTTATTAAAGTTATTTTATTGTTTTTTGAAAACTGGTCTGATTCAAATTGTAGAAAATAAATACCAGCGCCCATAGTTTCACCTAAATTTGAAACACCATTCCACACTACTTCATAATCTCCTTTTGAATGTATTTGATCCATTAGGGTTTTTACTTCTCTACCTAATATATCATATATAATAATTCTAATATGATTTTTTGAGGGGACTTGATAGTCAATTTTAGTATTATTGTTAAATGGGTTGGGATAATTACTCGAAATTGAAAATTCCAACGGTGGCCCACCCAAATTCAAATATCTTTGAATTTCATTTCTAAACCAAGGAAGATTCTCATGTACATTGTTTCCAGGGCATGACGTAGCATTATAAGGATAATCCCTATGCCCCAATAGAATATTTGGATTATAATTGTATTCATTTGATATCCAAGCGTATAGAGCAACAAGAGAATTCGTTGTAGCATCTGTCAACCAATCGCCACAGTATAGTTCCGGCGGATGATAACATCCCAATACACAAACACCTATATTTCCAGTATTGTTATTCAGAACATGGGCTCCAATTACAGTCTCAGGCCGTCCTTGATAAATATTTCCAGCTTTATCAACTACAAAATGGTAACCAATATCACTCCAGCCCCTGACAAACTGGTGAAGGTCCTGTATGGCGCGCAATTGCTCTTTGCCTTCATCAATATTGTCCGCAGAAAATCCTGCAGCATGGTGCAACGTCAATTTGGTATAATAAGGATGCGCTGAATAACCGTGAGTCGGTGGTCTTGCTCCCCATTCAGACCTAGTAATTATTACCGGCTTTGGAAAATCAGTAATTATCTGTTTTCTTGTCACTTCCACTTCGGGGTATTCCTCCAGGTCAGGAAGAAATATTCCTGCACTAATAACTTTGGGGAATCCAACTTGAGAAATGACCTTAAAATCAAACATTGCAGACGTTTGGCACATCTCATTTCGAATATATATTATACTTCTTTCAGTGTTAGGTAGGTTGAGTGACTCACCTTGTACCCACTCCGTTAAGTTCCCTTCTGCATCAAGAAATTGAAATAATACTTCTATCTCCATCATGGATTCACCCAAAAGTACAGCTACACCCTCGGAGGCATCCCCGGGCAAGTAAACATCTGACCTTCCGGTAAGCACAAACCGGTCTCCCACCTTTTCACTTTGGACAACATAACTTGAAATGGTGCGGGAGATGTCTTCCAATTGACCATACAGTGATACTCCAGCTACCGTTAAAGCTAAAGTAATAAAAAATGTTTTTTTTCTAGCAGTCATGAATGACAAATTGGATACGGAATTCACTACCTTAAGTTCCATTGATAGACTCTTTAGTTTCAATAAGTTAGTTCCGCATGCCAAAGCAATGATACCGAACAATACAATTATATCATTAACTGAAATGTTAATGGAAAACTATTCGACATTAATCAGACAAAATAAAATTGACTGAAGAAGGATTAAATAATAATACCTATTGACACTCTACTAACGTATTGCAATCGTCCAAAATCAACATAGGAATAATCAATTTTTAAGATAGACTGAGTTCTCCAGAGACGATAACGTAAGCCCCCACCGAGCGTCAATCTCTCTTCTGTATTTTTCCTAAATAAGTTTGCGTGCCCACCTCGTAAAAAAAACGTCTCTCCCACGGCAAACTCCAAACCTACATTTATCGCTTCCGTGTTATCATTCGGATGGAGCGCATCAACTCCATAGGTTAACCGAATCGTTTTTGTACTTACAAGCTCACCCGAGAGACCAACACGAAACATCAATGGAAGTTTAAAAGCATTGGTTTCATAAAGCGAGTTTATAAATTCGACGTTCCCCTGGTTAATGGGATCCGGGTCTACGCTGAGCTTCTGGTCTCTGCCCATCATACGCAATTCGCCACCATAGTTTGCCAAACTGGCCCCAAGACGGATTCCCTTGAACGGAGTAATGAATAATGCTCCCAAATCCAATGCAAACGTACTGGCATGAGAATGCCAGATTGTTTGTTGTATAAATTTGATATTTCCGCCAATACTGAATTTGTCCGATAGTTTCCTTGCAA
>CAZBZK010000116.1:0-4188 GCA_964496365.1 uncultured bacterium | reverse complement strand
TATTATTTCGATATGCAAAATATAAATCACCATTTTCTGCAACGTCCATATCCGGCTGACAACAATCACAAGGTTCCATTTCCTCATTTGTAATTCCCATTGGAACACTAGGTAAAAATTCAATCGACCCCGGTGGTGAAGTTGCATAACGGACACTATTCCATGAATAATTTTGATTGTAGTAGTAGTAGGCGAGATGAAGTTTCCCATCAATTCCTACCCCGATTTCCGGATAGGCTTCCAAATACATTTGGTCGCTCACCCGTATGTCATCGCCCCAGGACAACCCTCCATTTGGAGATACGTTGATATAAATGGAGGTATACCCGGAACGGTCATCCATGAATACTACAACCAATTCCTCCCCTCTCATTACAATTTTCGGTCCCGATTGCATGTAAGCCACAACGGTATGCACGTGTGAATTTAATCTTTCCGGTTCAGAAAATGAATATCCGCCATCGGTGGATTGGGTATAGTACACATCTTTATGTCCGTTTTGATCTGTAACCCAAGTCAAATGAAGGGTTCCGTAAGAATCAAAAATGGCATAGGGAAATTTTTGATCCATATTTTCTTGAGGTACCACTTGGTAATTTTGTCCGAATTCAAATGCAGGTTGGGAAAAGAGAAGTCCGGAGTAAACCAAAAAATTTATAAAAAATAAAATTTTTATGTATAACATCAAAGTATCCCTAAATAATCTTTACAAATGTCTATAAGATAATTTTGGTAGCAAAAAAAATTCTATTTCAAATACGTAATTTTTTCCATTTGATGTCCAAAAGGACTTTGAATACTCACAAAATATTCTCCCGAGGGTACTGAATGACCTTGTGAATTAATTCCATTCCAAACCAATCCATGTGATCCATTGGATAAAATGGAATCATTCAAAGTTTGAATCCATTGTCCATTTAAATCGTAAACTGAAACCAAGACATGGGCAGTTTCCACCAGCGTAAACTGAACCTTTATTTTGGAATTAAACGGATTAGGAAAAGTCTTTACATTTTGAATTCGATTATTGTAATCCTCTGGTCGAATGGTATTTACAACTCTTTCTTCAGGTTCTATATCCAAAATGATTTTGAAGAAACCCTCAAGTCCATTTTCAGTTTCTACCAGTGGTATTATCCTGTGGCGGGCATTTGGATCTGAAGAACCATTGTCCTCATCAATATATGGATCTCCAAGAAAATAGAGTTGAGTAACCAGCGATTCCCCACCTGGAGGAGTAATAATAAAATGTATATGGCTGGGGCGAAATATATCAAGTCCTAAAGGATAGAACCCTGGTTTTATCGTTTCAATCAAATACAATCCATTTGAATTAGACAATACCCTTCCTCTTAGATTAAATTCATCATTTGCGGGATTTCCCGTATCGCAGGTTTGAAATACAGAATAACATCCTGTATCATTTGCATGCCAGGCATCTACAATTACATTTGGAATGGGTGTTTGACAATCATTGGCGGTGACCATTCCACTTAGAAAAAGACGAATTCCCGGTTCTTCAGGAGATGCCAACGAAATTCTATATGGGGAATTCGGTTCCCAAAAGGGACCCAATCCCATCAAATCTGCAGTTGTTTGATCACAGGTCAGTCCACGCAAATGTTTTGGGATTATGATTCCTACTGTGGCCAAACTGCTTATTTGTAAAAATTTTCGACGGGAAATCATTTACCTAAAAATATCAAAATGTGTTTTA
Organism: uncultured bacterium; assembly: GCA_964496365.1. GTDB lineage: Bacteria > Fidelibacterota > Marinisomatia > Marinisomatales > AB-629-J13 > AB-629-J13. The sequence goes on along the minus strand of CAZBZK010000116.1, from coordinate 2,471 downwards.
TCTTATCATTTCAAAATGGGTACAGGATGAATCATCCGTTACATCCATGGTTAAAACATCATTGGTAATTTGATAGTGTCCAGAAACAGTATGAATCGAATCCGTCCCTGCATTTTCAATGATGGTGATTGCAGAATTATCGGTTGAATAATAAAAATATAGAGTGTCAGAATATGTGCATATTCCACTATTCATATTTCCTTCTTTTGTGTTTATACAAAGACTGTCAATTGCCACTGATCCTAGTCCTTCAAGTATGGAGCAACTATCACCTATGATTTCACCAGATGCCATGAAACAAAGTAGGGAATCGGGCACACTAAATAGGGTTACCCAGTCGATTTCCTTTTCAGTAAATTCCAATTCAATGGTTGGTTGTACTCCATCGTCTTGGGGATTAGGATTTCCTATGCAATCAACGTTGTCATAAACCAGAATAGAATTAGAATTCCATTTGCCAAGTAACTTCGGGTCTGGGTACGATTCGGTAAGATCATCATTTACTGCACAACCTGATGTGAAGTAAATAAATGTAAAAATGCTGAATTGAATTACATTTTTCATGGATATGAAGTTTACATTAACCAAATGGTGTAATTTTTATTTTCAATGTGGTAACCGCAGGATTAGTAAGTTCTAACGAATTGTTGAGAGTCATGTCCACATTTGTGATGACCCCTCCAAATGCATCCTGTAAATAAAATTGTCCTTTCCCGATAATGCTTTCTGAATCCCAACTAATAATGATTAGATTATCTATTGGATAAGCAAGCTGTATGTCCCATACATGCTCCACTAAATCGTTTTTGTTTCCGTGAATTATATTTGTATAAAAGCGTTCCCCATTCCAGGACAAAGCCGCATCAAAAGATGGAGGTGGAGGGGTGGGAGGTGCATATTGATCCAATTCATGATCATATCCATCGGTGGCTGTAGGGGAGAAGCCAATAGTTAAAGTATAGGTTACATCACTGGCGGAAACAATCATATTTAGTATAAAATCAGGGTCAGTCACAGTTACCGAATCCATGGGAATTTCTCCTGTACCGCCGTCTTCACAATCTGAATCTTCATGATCAATCAGTCCATCATTGTCATTGTCTATAGCATCGATACAATTCAGAAGATATTCACAGCTATTATCATCTTCCTCAGCTAATTCATCAAAATTAATTGCATTTACATCTGTACAACCGTAGTGAATTTCTTTTTTGGACTCGCAAGAAAAAAAGAGTAAAGTTAATTGAATTATAATCCATTTTTTCATTGCTGAAAATTAATGCAATCACAATCATATTCAAACTATTCTACAGATTTAATTCATTGAAAAATTTTATTATTAATAATAGGTATTATTACTGATTATAAATAAATTTCCGACCCATTTTTGTATAAATAATGAGATATAGCAAACAAAGAGAAGTCATTTATGATATTGTGAAACATACAACTTCTCATCCTACTGCTGATTGGGTGTATGGGAAAACAAGAAAGCTAATTCCAAAGATTAGTCTTGGAACAGTGTATAGAAATTTACATCAATTAGTAGAGGAGGGAATGATTCATTTGATTCAAGACCGAAATGTTATTCGCTATGATGGAAATATAAAAAGTCATGATCATTTGAGGTGTACCGAATGCGACACATTATACGATGTAAAAATTTTACCGAAAAACTTGAAGAAAAAGGTACAGAATCAATATAATTTTGAGGTGAAAAATTCATCCCTGATTTTTGACGGGATTTGTAACAAACATAACAACTAAGGAGAATAAAAACATGTTAGTAACACAACCGGCTCCGGATGTAAAAGCTACAGCCATAATGCCGGATAATTCATTCAAAGATATTCGTTTATCTGATTATAAAGGACAGAAGGTTGTTCTTTTCTTTTACCCGTTGGATTTTACATTTGTATGCCCCACGGAGTTGATTGCATTTGATCGCAGATTAGATGAATTTCAAAAACGGAATGTTCAGGTGATTGGATGTTCGGTAGATTCAAAGTGGACACACCATGCGTGGAAAAATACCGATGTGAATAAAGGCGGAATTGGAAATGTTCAATATCCAATTTTAGCTGACATTGATAAATCTATAGCAAGGGCATTTGATGTATTGATAGGTGTAACCCCTGCAACGGTTATTACCGAAGACGACGAGACAGAAACAACGATTGGAGGAGCTATTGCAGTTCGTGGGTCATTTTTAATTGACGAAGAAGGAACAGTTAGACATGCAGTCATCAACGATTTACCCTTAGGTAGAAACATTGATGAAATGTTGCGAATGGTAGATGCTTTGGCACATAATCAGAAACATGGTGAAGTATGTCCTGCTGGATGGCAGGATGGAAAAGATGCCATGGCAGAATCACCGGGAGGTGTATCATCGTACTTGTCATCTCATTCTGAATCTTTATAACCGAATAATGTTGAGGGGGAGTAAATTCCCCCTCGATAATCAACTT
>CAZBZK010000115.1:0-4222 GCA_964496365.1 uncultured bacterium | reverse complement strand
GAGCCAGGATCAAACTCTCCATTGTATGAGTTTAATGTATTTGCTATGTCGAGTTTTCCTGATTGACGTAACTGACCCACGCATACCTAATTATCAAATATCAAACTTTCGAACGAATTAAGTTCAATTAAAGCTGGTGAAGTTATTTTAATAAACTAACTGATGTCAATCAATTATTAAAAAATAATTATAAATTATTTCTTCCTCTATTCGATCATGAGTTATATCGCTGAATGTGGTTAAATTATTCCGTTTTAATAGCATGTTTATTTGAATATAAAAAACACATTAAGTGACCTTCTTAGTCCTGATAAAGTCCTATGTCATCCTTTTCATTTACACAGTTATTCTCGAGATGCAAGTTTTTATCGACTTATACCAAAAGCGGTTATACGTCCAGAAACCGAAAAAGATATTCAATCCATTTTCTCTTTCGCTAATCAATTTAAAACACCACTTACTTTTCGTGGAGCAGGGACATCATTATCTGGACAATCAATTACAGAAAATATTCTTGTCGATGTCAGTCAAAGTTGGAAAACTATTTCCGTTAAAGAAAAAGGGAGATTAGTTACATGTGGAACCTCAGTCATTGGAGGACATTCAAATTCAGTTTTACGAAAATATTCACGGAAAATTGGACCAGATCCTGCATCAATAAATTCTTGTTTTATCGGCGGGATTATATCGAATAACGCTAGTGGAATGTGTTGCGGAATTGACCATAATTCTTATCAAACACTTCATTCAATGAAATATATCCTACCGAATGGAATAATCATGGACTCCTCTTTACAAAATGCAGATAAAATTATGATGGAAGAAATTCCAACTATTTATGATGGAATCTTGAAAATAAAAAACAGCATTCGAAATAATCATGCACTTACCTCAAAAATCAAACAAAAATATTCAATTAAAAATACCATGGGATACTCTCTTAATTCGTTCCTTGATTTTGATCATCCTAATGAAATTTTATCTCATCTCATGGTTGGATCTGAGGGGACATTGGGATTTATTTCTGAAGCCACTCTAAAAACTATTCCAGATCCAATTCATAAAGCAACCACCATAATATTATTTAAAAAATTAGAAGATGCATGTTCCTTAATTCCAGAATTAAAAATATTAAAAGTAAACGCCTGTGAAATTATGGATTATTCAGCTTTTAAAGTCCTTCAATCCTCCCCTTTTTTTCCACAAAAAAAGACCAATTCATCTTTAAATGGAGCGGCACTTTTATGTGAATTTCAATCCGAGAGTAAACATCAAATTGAATCATGTATTGAAATGGTTAATCGATTAATTCCAAAAAATAAACTCTGTGGTCCTTTTTCCTTTACTCAAAATGAATTAGAACGAGAAAATATTTGGAAACTAAGAAAAGAAATGCTTCCTTGTCACGCTGGTTTGAGAAGAAAAGGAGCATCTCTGATTATCGAAGATATTTGTGTGCAAGTTGACCAATTAACACACACTATGAGAGATTTGCAATCGCTATTTCATCACTATAATTATGAAGATGCAATATTATTTGGACATGCAAAAGATGGAAATTTACATTTTAATATTACATCCGATTTTACCACATCAATTGGAATTCATAATTATGAAAGATTTATGGATGATTTGGTTCAATTAGTCATTACCAAATACAATGGATCACTAAAAGGAGAACACAGCACAGGTAGAAATATGGCACCATTTTTAGAAACAGAATGGGGGAAAGAAGCCACGTTAATTATGAAAAAAATTAAACAACTGATTGACCCTAATGGTATCTTAAATCCAGGTGTTATTTTTCCAAATGACTCAAAATGTCATATCAAAAATATTAAACCTATTCCTCCTGTGAATGCAATTATTGATACATGCATTGAGTGTGGGTTTTGTGAATCCTCTTGCCCCTCAAAATATATCACTATGACACCAAGACGAAGAATTAATATTCTACGAGAATTAGAAATACTCAAAACCGAAAGGAAGAATTTTGATACGATTAAATCCATATATGATTTGCTCCATTTTCATCTTGATGAGACTTGCGCAACGGATGGATTATGTGGAATTAGTTGTCCAATTAACATAAACACCGGTGAGTTAATTAAGGAGTTTCGGAGAATAAATCGGAGAAAATTCTCACATTTAATTGCTGAGTTCACTTCAAAACAATTTCAAATATGTTCTCAAATTCTCGCTTTCATTGGAAATACAATCGACATTTTTGGAGATATAATTGGATGGAATCAAATTTCCAATATTTCAAAATTTCTCAATCATCATACGAATCATAGATTTCCTATTTTAACCGAATCATTAAGTGTAACAAAACCCTATCTTCCAAATTTATCTCAACTGACAAAGTCGAATACAAAATACATTTATTTTCCATCCTGTATCTCTCGGCAATTTTTTTCAAGGGCTAATCAACGAGTTCTAGATAATATAATTTCCCTTTGTCAAAAATCAGATATTTCTATTAGATATCCTGATTCAATAAAATCTTTGTGTTGCGGTATGCCCTATTCATCGAAAGGCTTTCAAAACGGATATGATATTATGAAGAACAAAACTATGAATTCACTTCAACAATGTATACAAGATGGTAGTCAGATTATAACCGATAATTCTCCTTGTGCGTTGACTTTAAAACAGTATGTAAACCAGCTTTCATATGAACATGTTAGAGTCCTTGATCCCGTTGAATTTTTAGACGAAATTGTTCTTCCGAATGTTTCGAAAATTGAATCTCAACCATCTATCTTTCTTCATACACCTTGTTCTATCGAAAGACAAAAGTTAAAAGACACTTCTATTTCAGTTGCACATTATTTTTCAAATGACGTTTTGTATCCTTCAGAGACTATGTGTTGTGGATTTGCAGGTGATTTGGGGTTTTTTAATCCGGCTTTACCCAAATCCGCAAGTCAACCTATCGAAGAGTGTATCCAATCAACTATTGATTGTGATCAGTTTTGCTCTACCAGTTATACCTGTGAATTAGGATTAGGTAAAAACACCAGCAAGAATTTTAAATCACTTTTAACTTTAGCAGATGAATGTATAAAATCCTAAGTTGAAACTATGCCATCAATCAAAGTTTCTACTACTGATGGATCAGCTAAGGTGGATGTATCACCCAAATCATTCAACTTATTTTCTGCTATGTTTCGAAGAATTCGTCTCATAATTTTTCCAGATCTTGTTTTGGGTAACGCAGGTGTAAATTGAATTTTATCTGGTTTTGCATGAGGACCAATTTCATCAGTTACTTTCTTCAATATTTCCTTATGAATTTTATCATCCGGTTGAACACCTGTCATAGGAGTAACAAAAGCATAAATTCCTTCACCCTTAATTTCATGTGAATACCCGACGACTGCTGCTTCTGCAATTCCATCTGTTTTTCCTATGGCTCCTTCTACTTCAGCAGTTCCAATTCGATGTCCAGAAACATTCAATACATCATCCACTCGACCTGTGATCCAATAGTAACCGTTCGAATCCCTTTTCGCACCGTCTCCAGTAAAATAGTATCCGGGGCATTGTGAAAAATACGTCTGTTTAAATCGTTCATGATCACCATAAACTGTTCTCATAATTCCAGGCCATGGATGTTTAATAGCTAATAATCCTGAAACATCATTCCCTTCAATTTCTTTTCCATCTTCGGAGAGTAAAACAGGTTCGATTCCAAAAAATGGAAACGTTGCTGATCCGGGAATAATTGGTGTCGCACCTGGAAGAGGTGTTATCAAAATTCCACCGGTTTCTGTTTGCCACCAAGTATCAACGATGGGACATTTTTCTTTTCCGACAATTTGATAATACCACAACCATTCCGGCTCTTTTATTGGTTCTCCAACTGTTCCCAATAATCGCAAAGATGATAAATCACGTTTTGTAACAAAGTCATTTCCTTCTTTCATCAAAGCTCGCAAAGCAGTGGGAGCTGTATAAAATTGATTGACCTTATGCTTATCAACTACGTCCCAAAATCTTCCAAAATCTGGATAATTTGGGACACCTTCAAACATGATGGTAGTGGCACGGTTTGCAAGGGGACCATAAATTATATATGAATGCCCGGTTATCCAGCCAATATCCGCAGTACACCAGTAAATATCTCCAGGGTGATAATCAAAAATAAGGTCATGGGTATAGGAAGCATAAACCAAATAGCCCCCTGTTGTATGCAATACACCTTTTGGTTTTCCTG
>CAZBZK010000114.1:2122-4398 GCA_964496365.1 uncultured bacterium | reverse complement strand
TCATACACTAACGCCTGGTGTTACAGGATGGGCACAAGTGAATGGCCGAGATGAACTCAGTATTCCTGAGAAGGTTAAATTTGATGAATATTATTTATTAAATAAGTCAGTTTGGTTGGATTTAAAAATTATATGGCTAACATTATTAAAAGTTTTAAAAGCTGAAGGTGTTTCTGCTTAAGTAGAAATACAAATCTAACGTATTTCAAAGGCTCCCTGGCTAACCAACGAATTGGGATGAAGGTAGAGAGCCTTTTTCATTTATTCTAAGTGTTTCCCTTTAACTGATCGTTATAAATTAAACCATGTATAATTTAATCCGACGAAACAGAAGAACTGTCTTAATGCTCATTGATATAATTGCTATCTCATTGAGCTTTATCGTTGCCTTTCTATTACGGTTCGATTTCTTTATCCCTCAGGAATTTGTTTCTCTGTTGTATTATTGGTTACCTGTATTTATTGCGGTTCAAATACTATTTTTTAATCTGTCCGGTTTTTATGATGTTATTTGGCGTTTCACCAGTCTATGGGAAATGCTCAATATTATAAAATGGGTGTCCATTTCTTGTTTTACCTGTTTCTTTGCCTTAGGGTTTTACAATGGATGGGTTGGTTTTCCAAGGTCAGTTTTATTGATTTTTTATTTATTAAATGTTTTAACAATTTGTTTAAGTCGGGTGTCCGTCAGGATCTATTATTCCCATTTTCATCAGAGTTCCTTTCACAATCTTGGACCTAAGAAAAAGCTCATACTGATAGGGGCAGGAAAGACAGGTGAAAAAATCGCAAGAGAAGTAATGAATACACCCACATCGCCTTATAAAATTACCGGGTTTATGGATGATGATCCCGGCATACAGGGCGCTAGTTTGCACGGAATAAAGGTTCTTGGCAGGCTATCAGAATTAAAAAATATCATGATTCCATTTGACGAACTGCTCATTACAGCACCCTCTGCAACTGGAGACCAAATGCGAGAAATTGTAAAAGCGTGTAAAGAAACAGGGAAACGGTATAAAACGGTTCCTGCTTTGGCCGAATTGATAGATAAAGATGTTTCCTTAGCTTCCATCCGTGATGTATCCTATTTGGATTTATTAGGCAGGGAAGAAGTAAAATTGGATATGGTTGCCATTGAGGATATGCTCCACGGAAAAAGAATCCTCATTACCGGAGCAGGTGGTTCCATTGGATCAGAACTCGTGAATCAATGTCTCAAATTCAATCCGTCTGAGATTATCTGTCTTGATTCGAATGAGGAGAAAATTTATAATCTGATTACCAATTCCAAAAATATTAAAAAAGAGATTATTGTCAAACCTGTATTAGGAAGTGTCAATGATAAAAATCACCTTTTAAAAGTTTTTAATGATAATCGCCCACAGATTATTTTTCATGCCGCAGCCTATAAACACGTTCCAATCCAGGAAATTCATCCTTGGACAGCTGTAGAAACTAATGTTGGTGGCACATTGAATATGATAAAATTGGCTGACCAATATCAGGTTGAAAAATTTGTATTGGTGTCCACAGATAAAGCGGTTAACCCAGTCAACGTCATGGGAGCAACAAAACGAATTTCAGAAAAATTAATCCAATCCAGGAATGTCGAATCCGACACCGAGTTTATTGCAGTTCGTTTTGGAAATGTCATTGGCAGTTCCGGAAGTGCTATTCCCACGTTTGAAAAACAAATCAATACCGGTGGCCCGGTAACCATAACCCACCCTGAAATGACAAGGTATTTTATGTCAATTCAGGAGGCATCCCAGTTGATTCTGCAATCAGGTGCTATTGGAAGTGGTGGAGAAATATTATTATTAGAAATGGGTAAACCCATTAAGATTGATCAAATGGCCAGAGACCTGATTCGGCTTTCAGGGTTAGAACCAGAACGGGATATACCCATTGTATATACAGGATTAAGACCCGGAGAAAAACTGTATGAAGAATTACATTTTTATGAAGAAAATATAAAAATTACCGATCATAAAAAAATCATGATTTTAAAAGATAATAATCAAAAAATGGATTGGAACGAAATTAAATTTTTAGTAGATGATTTAATTCAATGTTCTGAATCACTAGATGGAGATAAAATTCAAGTCCGTTTAAAAAAATTAGCTCCATCTTATCAACCGCGCTCACCTTTCAAATCCGTGGAAGATTCCAATCTACCTCCCGTAATCCGCGGCGAAGCATAATCTAATACCTCCAGAAGCTTTAGCATAGGGAGACAATATCTCTTCAATCTGCTATTTAGCGGAGTAGGG
>CAZBZK010000114.1:0-2022 GCA_964496365.1 uncultured bacterium | reverse complement strand
CAGGCGGGGAATAATAGTGTTGGTATAGCATCTTTTCATTAAAATATTCTCCTAACAGTAATTGGTACATTCTGCTTCTTAATAACCACTCATAATCGAAATATTAATATAAATTATACGGAGTAATACGAAAAATTTGCATTATATTTAGCGAGATAATATCATAAACTCTTAAAATGATACAATGTCAGGACCAAGGGTATCGGAATGATTCTGTTCAGACAAATATCAAGGGATGTGGTTTCTTCTTCCCATTTCCCGTGCCCCTCATAAAGATCCTTTTTTAGCATGAAGATTTGGGCGTTATTATCCAGACAAAAGGCCAGAGATTTTTTCGATGTGATTTATCTACTGGGACTCACAAAGCCAGACTTTCAATTTTTATCGGAAAAATTAAGAATTAACAATTTAACTGAATTAAAATCTGCTTTAGCAAACTTGCTTCAAACCGTTAACCTTAAAAATAAATCTAGAGTCTTTGAACATCTTCTTTTCAATGAGGTGAAGAAGAATCAAATATTATATTTTGAAAACTTTATTCATGAACTTAATTAGATCATTGATCAAAAAATTCTACACTCTGTTATATTTTAATTTCACCATGTTTTCCTTTGGGATATCACAGGAAATTCCGGAAGAATTCATTGAATTTGATACCTACTATTTTTCTCTTGATCACGGGTTAAACTGGGATACTAATACATCATTTGGACCGGTTCGATTTCAATCAACATTAAAAAGTGATACAACCGAAGCCAATGGACTCAACATAAAAACACAGTTTGGCCTTCATTCTTTGAATGATGCTATTGCTCTCTATGGTTATGGCCATTTCACTTATAAAAAACATTTTTACGGTTATTTATACCCAAGAATTGTAAATGATAATGATGCATTTCCACGGTATTCCGGCATTTCCAGGGATATATCAAGAGGCGGTTTCAATTCAGGTGAAACAGATTTGTCCGGTATCGGATTTCAAAATGATTGGATAACAATGCAAATTGGACGAGGAAGAGAAAGTTGGGGAGCCGGGAATGACATCCAGTTAGCGTTAAGTAATAATTCTCCACCTTATGATTATGGCAAGCTTGGCTTAGACTTTGGAAAATTAAGGGTGAAATATATCCACGGATTTCTGGAATCTACTTCTTCCCAAATTAATCGCTATATGACAGCTCGTGGGATTGAATGGACAAACCAAAAATCTATGGTTGTAGGGCTTTCCGAAACTGTGATTTATTCCGGAGAAAATCGTCCGTTGGATATCGGATATCTGAATCCCATGGCTACTCATTTGGAAATTGAACTAAATGATCGCTTAAATATTGTAGGTGCTGGTAATGCTAATGCTGTTTGGCAGGCTTCAATAGACTGGGTGGCAGCCTCAAAACTGAGATTATCAGGCAATTTTCTTTTCGATGAATTTGTTATTGATAAGGTTGAAAAAGATGAAGGGAAAGAACATGGGTTTGCTTATTCTTTAAGACTATCCTATTCTTTAAATAAAGATTTAAATTTATTTTTATCAAATATTAAAGTGGGCACACCCACATTTCGCCATGGACAAGGTACCAATAACTTTGTAATCAGGAATAAACCACTTGGATGGGTATATGGTAGCGATGGACAGGAGATTTCTCTTGGTGCAAACTATTACAACCAAAGAAATTTAATTATAAAGGTAAAATCCGGCCTAAGAGAACTTGGGGAAGAATCCATCATAAATCGTCCTTATGATGCTTATGCAGATTATCTGAAAGGCCCTTTTCCAAGTGGGAATGTGGAAGAGAATATTTTTTTAAATTCAAATATTAAATGGATGTGGAAGCCAAATATCCAAATACTAGGGGGTTTTGGGTGGCAGAGTGATGGTGAATTAGAATTGAAGGTTGGCGTGAATACCTATTTGTCTAAAAACGTTGGTTTATAAACCATGACATCATAAAAATAAAAAAAGCGACTGTTTCCAGTCGCTTTTTTGTAGATCTAATTTAGTGAGCTTTAAAAATCGTAGTCTAA
>CAZBZK010000113.1:2630-4478 GCA_964496365.1 uncultured bacterium | reverse complement strand
TGTCATATTTTAAAGATTTATTACCTCAATTAAAGGAAAACCCTGTGTGTGAGGAACCCATTCAATTAGCTTATGAAATTAAAGCAAATTTAAAAGAAGACCAAATCAGGCTTCTCAAAGATGCTCAGGTGAGGTTTATCCAACCGGGAATTGAAAGCTTATCTTCCCACGTATTGGAATTGATGAGAAAAGGGGTTAAAGCCATACAAAATGTTCATACCTTAAAAATGTGTCGAATACATGGGGTGGTTGCCATCTATTATATTTTATATGGATTCCCCGGAGAAACACGAGAAGATTATGAAAAAATGGCTTCGTTAGTACCAAAAATTATTCATTACCAACCACCTCAGGGAGGTCCCCGTCGGGTTGAGTTACACCGCTGGAGCCCGTTTCATTTCGAAACAAATAAATTTGTAAAAAATATCCGTCCGAAACCTTGGTATAAAGCACTCTATCCTGAAGACGTAGTGGATCTAAACAAAGTAGCGTATTATTTTAATGGAGATTGGAAAAACAGATTGTCAGATGAAGTATATGAAAGTATAAGTGATAAAATGTGGACTTGGATTGATTGCTGGAGAGATTTGGATGTTTTACCAAAACTGGAATACACAATGAAAAACGAAACGCAAATGATGATTTTTGATTCTCGTTTTGGACGAAACGGTCATTGGTCCCTATCGGAAAAAGAAACGGGATTATTCCAAGCATTACAAAGTCCCATTTCCTTCAGTAAACTCTGGAAGCATTTACAATCTTCATATAAAAATGAAACAGAATTAAAATCTCAATTGAATGAATTTGTAACTCATGATTTAGTACTTCAAGAAGGAAACCTATATTTAGGATTAGCCATTCCTCCAGAAAGCAGTAACCCTCCAAAAGATTTCAGAAATCACTTCTATCACAAACATAGAGTAATTCAAGATGGAATTAATCAATCCGAAACAGATTTAACGTTTCAATCTCTTTTTTTGAAGACAAAGAAATCCAAATCCACTATGGATGAAAAGGTCGTTTCCTAGGGACTGAATTTAGGGTTTAGCTTTTTAACGCTATAAAATCGAATTCCGTCTCCAAAAAAATCCAATTTATAACTTTGTTGTTTCACCTATTTTTTACGAAACCAATCCATAAAATTGGATTAGTATGGAATTTCTTGAACAATTTCATCTTCAAACTTGGGAAGAATCATAGTCCAAAATTGAATGTTAAATCTACGATTTTCCCAAGGTAACTCGTTGTTATCTATTGATTTTAATTCGGTCATGGAATGGAATGTATATGAAGGGAAAATGACCAATGAGTTATTTTCCAGTGGGATTCTAATCGTTTTGTCTTTCTCCATGATTAATTGGTTTCCTCCGCTAACTTTGGATGGATCCTTTATCAATGTAAGGGCAAACGTCCATAATGCAGGCAATCCTAATCCATTGTAATAAATTCCTCCATCAGAATGCCAATTATAATAACCGTTATTGCCGTAGGATACAATGTGGATTGAATATCCTTTTTTTTCCCAAAAATCATGAACAAGATATCGAAAAATATTTAATCCGTTTTTCATAATATAATTCGTAATCCCCTGATGAAAAAAAAATTTATCCAAAAGCTTAATTCCTTTCAATTCGGGAATGTTCTTTTTAAATGGATGATGAAGCCATATATCTTCACCTTGACATTTGTCAATGGGGTTTAATTGTCTCTTTGTCCAATGAGGAGGACCAAAAAATGGTTTTAATTTTTCCAAATCAACCCAAATTTTTGAGATAATTTTAGATGGAAGTAAGTCCTTAACTAAAATGATATCCGGGTTATTTTCATGGCTTATTTTATACATAATCT
>CAZBZK010000113.1:0-2530 GCA_964496365.1 uncultured bacterium | reverse complement strand
CTTCAGTTTTCTGAAACATTGGATTATGATGAGGATAAGGTGGCAAGAATTAATGCAGAAGGAAAAACAAAAATGGAAGCTGATGGCAAAGTAACATGGGCAGAAATTGTTCGTACGGCTGCAAGCTACGTACCTGAGTTTGTTAATACTGAAAAAGCGAAAGATTTAGATATAAACATGCACTTCAAAATTGGAGGACAAGAAGAAGTAATGGGATCCTATACCCTTACTGTGAAAGACGGTAAAGCTTCATTTAGTGAAGGACTACATGGTGAAGCCACATCCACTACTGCCATGGATTCTGAAACCTTTCTTTCCACGTTGGTTTATGGGCGAAAGGAAGACGCAGGAGAACTAGAACTTTCTGATGCTGATTTAGAAGGAATTGCCGGTGGTAAAGGCGGTTGCGGAGCTGCAGCGTCTGGTCCTAGTGCTTGTGCCGCCCAAGGATGTGTAGCCGCTGCGACAGGTGTAGGTGCTTGTGGAGGCGACATTTGTGGTTATGCTGCTTGCGGGATAGTGCTTACAGGTGTTGATGGTTGTGCTGTTGATGCATGTCCAATTGATGTCATACCCGGAGTACCATTTATTTAAAATAACTTCGTACTCAATTAAAAAAGCCCTGGATTCAGGGCTTTTTTATTTAATCAAATTAAGCTGTAGGATTACCTTTTGGTTTTCCTTTAAATCCTAGTTCGGAATAGGCTATTTTTTTATCTACATTGTAAATTGTAGATTGAGTCAATCCCATATTGGGTACAATTTTTATTTTTTTTGTTTTAATAATTAATGTATCTCCGGGGAAAACAGAATGATAGAAACTCGCCTTCGATTTAACAAGAAATAATAAATCACAGATTTTATAATTAAAATGATATAATACCAAACTGTTTTGTGCCATTGCCTCAATTAAAATAATTCCGGGCACAACTGGATTATTCGGGAAATGTCCGTTAAAATAAAAAGCATTTTTGTCAATAACCATTTCAGCAACTACCTCCTCGGAGTGTCCGGTTTGAATTCCATCCAACAGCAAGAATGGTGGTCTGTGAGGTACGATATCGAGTAAATGTTTTTGAGTCAATAAGTAGGACAATTTATGGTTCAATCTTTTTATTCTGAAAAAGCGGAAAAAATGGTGGCCGCATTATTTCCTCCAAAAGCAAATGAATTATTTAAAGCAATGGAAACGTCATGTTCCTGCATCTCATTCGGAATGCAATTTATCGGGCAGTCCTCATCGGGAGTTTCGTAATGAATAGTAGGGGCTATTTTTTTATCTGAAATGGATAGAATACAAGAAATAGCTTCCAGAGCACTGGCGGCACCCATGGTATGTCCCAACATAGATTTGATTGAATTAACCGGAATGGTTTTTCCCCGATTTCCAAATAATTCTATTATAGCTCCGCATTCGGTTTTATCATTCATTCGAGTACCAGTCCCATGCGCACAAATAAGATCTATTTCATCCGGTGTGAGTTCGGCATTTCTAATTGCATTTTTCATGACCGAAACCACCCCATCTACATGGGGAATCGTCATGTGATGAGCATCACAACTGAGACCATATCCCAGCATTTCAGCGTAAATATTCGCATTTCTATTTAAAGCATTTTCAAGCGATTCTAAAATAAGGATTCCACTTCCTTCCCCTATTCCTATTCCGGTCCGGTTTTTATCAAAGGGTTTACATGTATCTTTGGTTAATGCCAGTAATCTGCTGAAACCCATAAAAGCGATATTCGAAAAGGCATCACACCCTCCAGCTAACGCTACATTCACCTCTCCATTTCTAATCAGGTCAAACCCATGACTGATAGCATAATTTCCAGCCGCACAGGCTGTAGGGATTACCATACAGTTGCATTCTATTTCCAATTCTTTGGCTATGTTAAATGCTAATTGACAATCCGGTACTTTTAAAATATCTGACAAATCAAATGACATGTTTTCGTTGGCTATCCACGTTTTTACCATGGATTCCTGAACATTACATTCTCCCATTGTGGTTCCGATTAAAATGGTGGTACGATTGTTAGATAACTCTTTTGGTGTGAGCCCTGCATCTATTATGGCTAAGATTGAAGATGAAATCCCCAACTGAGACGTTCTGCCATACTGGTTGATTCTGTTCTCTGGAATATAGTCTGAAGGATTAAAATCCAACACTTTTCCACCCACATTAATGCCAACTCCATATTGGTCTAATTCAGGCATATACTTTATTCCGTTAATGCCATTTAGTAAATTTGCACGGAAGTCCTCCCTCCCTGTTCCTATGGATGAAATAACTCCAATCCCCGTAATTACAACTCGATGGGATGGTTTCAAATTATGAGGGGTTTTCATTTGTGGATTTTTTATCCAACAATTTTTGGATTAATTCAGCCGTTTTTGTAAGCGTATCCATTTCAGGTAGAAATTCAGGGTCAATAATCAAGTTGTATTTATTTTCCAAAGACGCCATTAATTCCAAAGCAGACATGGAGTCTGCACCTAAATCTTGCACCATTCTACTATCCGGAAG
>CAZBZK010000112.1:3189-4668 GCA_964496365.1 uncultured bacterium | reverse complement strand
GGTTTGAATTTCGTGACGTAATTCTTCATTACATCTTTCATCACTATCAATTATAAATACCCAGTCATAAGTTACTTGAGGCATACCCCATATTCGTTGAGCACCTGAGTTTTCATACTCATGTTGCACCATTTTAACATTGGGATATCTCTGGCAGATGTCAACGGTTTTATCCGTACTAAATGCATCAACTATAAATATCTCATCCACCCATTTAATGGACTCCAGGCACTTCTCAATAATGTCCTCAACATTTTGGACTGGGATAAATGCTGATAATTTTCTTTTCTTCATTGTTACCACTTTCAATTTATTCAAGAGATTTTAAATAAAAAGGGGCAAAAAGCGTTCGTTTTTTCCATTTCTGAAGGCCTTCAGTTCCATCATTCCATCCAGCGTACATGATGTATTTTATTCTCTGATTTTTTGATTTGTCCGAAGTGAGAATCCATTCAATTGCTTTGTGATTTAAAAGATACATTATACCATCTTTTAAATAATCACCGTGGCCTAAAATACTACCATATAGGATTATTTCACCAAGTCGGATTAAATTTATATAACCCACCAATTGTTTTCCCACCAATATTTCCCCTTGTTTATGCCCCTCCATTGGTTTAAAAACTCCAATCCATTGAGAAAAATGTACAGGGCATTCGGGGGTTTCCATCGGTTGTATGGTTTTAGGTAAACCACCATAATCTCTAATATCTTTTTGGTAAGATTTTGTCATTTTTTTCCCTTGACGAATTTCTTTTGAATGATTTATTTCCACAAAATCCTCAATATGATTTTGTACATGAAATATCTCACAATGGTAATTCTTCTTTTCTGCCTTTTGCACTTCTCTCACTGCATTCCCTTTATGAATTTTACGCATCCCTTTAATGTAATCAACAAGCGATAAAGGAACCAATTGTATTGCGGATACTTTTTGCTTTCTGAATGGTTTCCTTTTTGTTACATACTTCTGAAGATTGTAATCTATTTGTTTAATATGATCCTGGCAAGATTCTATTTTTTCACAAATATTAGCATTGGAAAATGTATCAAATTCAATTACAGGAAATTGTGGTTCAAAACAAAACAACATCTTATCAAAAAAAATTAACTCAAATAATACTTCCACCAGATTGGGTGGAAAAGACATTGTAGCGTTTCAGAATTCCCCATTTTTTTAACAGTAGTTATTGGATCATCTCCGGTGGACCAAAACTTACGTCCAGCATCAGAAACATAATTGTCGTAGGGAATAAAATACGATTCATACATTAAACCATAATCGCTCATATTTATACACGGTAAACTTAAATTTTTACCATTTATCTTTAGGTGAGATTGCATTTTTTTATTCGGAAATTCCCTTTGTATTTCATCGATAATTTCGGAAAAAACTAAATAGTTTGCATGGGGAATTTCAAGACTCTTGTCCAATTTATGATTCAAATTTTGAATAAACTTCGAACCATGTGCTGCTGA
>CAZBZK010000112.1:0-3089 GCA_964496365.1 uncultured bacterium | reverse complement strand
TGGTCAATGTCATGGCGAATCAACACCTTTTTTACGTTTTTATTGTTAGCTTCAAAATGTTGAGCCATGGTCATAGACTTTAAGTCAGTGATAGAAGCAAGTACTTTACAAAATTGTCTGTAAGAATAAGGCGGAGTTCGGTTTGACTTGCCCTTGAATTGATATTTCTTTTCCAGTAGGAATTTTCCAATTTTCATTGTTGATTTAAGCTTGATTGAAATTATTTTTCACTTTTTTATAAAATTGAATCAAATCATTTCCTTTTGAATCCATTGAATATTTGGTTTTGTTCCCTTGAAGCATCTGATTGTATTTCTGCAAATCAAATCTATTTAACGAATTTGGAGTTATTTCGTTGACAGAAGGAAATACCATGCCTAAATAATCTTTACGGACTAAATTTTCCATATAAGGATAAGATGACAGTGTAACCGAGGGAATTCCTGCTGAAAGATAATCATAAAACTTATTCCATGCTCCGTATTTCAATTCCTCTTGTTTTTCTTTTGATACAGTTTCCATATTTAAAAACAAAATTCCAAAATCATACTGTGTTAATTCTTCCAATAATTCAGCAATTGGTAACTGTGAATGCATGACAAGATTTGGTATTGATTCGTATTTAGGATATTTTTTACTACGAGTCGGATAAACATGAACGATAAATCCCTTTTGAGACAAATGTTGAAAATGCTGAACCAAATTTCTAATTTCATTTTCATGTTGTGTAATAAGTCCTATATACACCAAATGGATTTTATCATCCTGTTTTGATCGTTTTTCTATTGAATGTTCTGGTATTGATTTGGATAAAAGTAAATTAGGGAGAATAAAATTCTCCTCTCCTAAGTTATACTTTTTACTTACTAAATTTTTATACTTTTCAGTAATATAAATATTCCCATTGGCTCTTTCATTACATATTTTTTCTGCAATTATATCTTTTTGTTTCATGTTTCGTTTTGGTGATAGAAAATCATGCTGGTCATAGATAATTGGTACCAAAACATTAGCCTCAATTAATTTACTACACAAATTATCCGGTTCATTGTGGTAGTGAATGAGATCGATTGACTTTTCTTTTATTACGGTTTTGATTTGTTTTAGTTTATTTCGAGTAAGTGATTTTAATTTATGTGTAGATTGAAAAATTTCATTAGTCTTTTTATTCAAATCCAATTTTCCTGAATGGAATAAATGAATGTTTAGTCCTTTATTTGATAGAACAGTGGCAATTTTAACTGTCCTAATACAGGGAGGTGTATCTTGAATAAATAAAATATTTTTCATTTAGATTTCTGAAAAAAATAGAAGTCTGAAACAGATCCTTTACCTGAATTTATATCGTAAGGGTATTCATTTTTTATTTTATCGATTTGCAAAAATTCCGATTTGTATTTTTTAATCCATTTGGTGAATTTTCTTTGACGAAAATGTTTCGGAACCGTCTCAAATTGTTCAGATGTATTGGATGAGTAAATAATAACAAATTTTTGTGAAGAATTAAATAATCGATTCATATAATCATTAAAAATATGATCTTCAATTAAATGAAAAATAACATCCAAGGAAATGGTTAATGTGGCAGATTGGTTTGTATATTCATCTATATGTAAAAATGTTTTGTTTTCCTCTTTTTTAAATTTTTTATTACAATTAGCTATAACCGCTTGACTCACATCAAATCCAACATAGACCGGATAATTCATATATGTTAATTGATTACCATCTCCACATCCCCATTCGATAATAGTTTTTATTTCATTTACTTTGACAAAGCGATTTATTATTTTTGCTTTAAATTCCGCCAATTTTCCATAAGAACCATCCCCAGAATCTCCACCTTTCAAATAACGTTTTTCCCAATAATTCTGGGAATCAAACTCCTTTGCTTTCAAAATATTTTTAAGAAAAATCATACTTATTTTTTAAAGATAAAATTTTAAAACGATATTTTTATTTTGAATTTCTAACACGAAGTTATGCCCGTAATTTTTCGTATTTTTAAAGTTGGGCATAGTTTATTTTGTGTGTCATTATGAAATGTTTAACATTTTTTCAAAAGCATTTGAAATAACATTTGAAGCATAATTATTTAAGATGTACTCTCTATTAAATTTGGATTTTCTTAGCCTGTCTTTGGATGAACTTTCACACCATTCTAAGATTGCATTTATAAAATCTTGTTCAGTATCAAAGCACCAATCGTTCCAAAAATATTGGGGATTTAATGCTCTCCATCCTCTGCAAAATCCCTCTAATCCTGATAAAAGACCTTCTGCAAACGCATAATGAAAACTCTCAATTTCACTATAGCTTATAATTGCATTATGGCTCGAAAGCAAGTCCAATATTTCCTGATTTCTATTTATCTTATGCAAAATAATATGCTTCTTGAGATTATGGTTTTCAATAAGATTTTTACAGCTTTTAAAATATTCTATTTGTTCCAAATTCATTGGTCCTTGCGTAGCAATAGTTAATCGAATATCTGTAACCTTATGAACTACTTTAACAAATGTATTTATTAATTGAAAATAAGCTTTTACCGGATGAAAATGTAAACTGAAGGCTAAAAATTGGTTTTTTTTTGTAGGGTTATTGAATGGAAATTCAGAGACATCAATTGCATTCGGAATAGTGACAGTTTCAATATCTTTGTAGTATTTTTCTTTAAACTGTGACTCTAATTCAGGATTAACAAATATCAATTTGTTAACGTTTGCCCATGTTATACTTCGCATGTAAGATGTGTCAATTTCGTAACGATGTAAGCGAATGATGACAGTTTTGTTCTTCCATTTTTTTTTGGTTACTTCTTTAGCAAATTTATGTGCCCATTCAACCCAGATTATTTTGCCTTTCACTTGCCAATGATGATAATCCCGTTTGTGTTCAGGAAATAAATATTGAATAGAGTATTTTTTTTTTAATTCATTTAGAATTGGAATCGCAAAATGATTGCGATTTCTCCGGCAAATAAATGTGATATCATAGTCCCTCTTTTTTGATTTTGACCAATGTAATATATTCAATTTTCTCCTTTAACGAATTTGAAACTGAACATCATATAATTCTGCGTATTTACC
>CAZBZK010000111.1:0-4779 GCA_964496365.1 uncultured bacterium | reverse complement strand
ATCCTGGACAGGCACAATCATCATTTCCATTACACACTCCGCAATCATCAAGGATTGCAGAGCCATTGCATTTTCCGAGACAATCCGATTCCCAGGGACATGGAATAACTGCTATGCGAAAATATAGGAAAGATTTGATATTTTTTCCCCCTATTTGAAATTTTATAACAGATGATCCTTCAGTTTTTCCATGAAATAATATGTATTCTTTATTCATTGAAATAATATTTACTTTATTAGTATCAGAATTTTCCAATAATTCTGAAGAATCAATCGTTTTATTTAATTCATTCATAAGCGAATCTAATTTGTATAACAATGTATCCTGATGAATGATATTTTTAACAATGACAATTTCATCCACAGGTGGATCCTTAGCTTCTGGAATCAAATCACACCCAAGAATAACGAGCAAAATGCTAATCCCAATTAAATAAATTTTCACAATCTTATTTCCATCATCACTCTCACACCATCAAATGGACTGATATACCGACATACACCCCCTGTACATCGAACCCCACCTTTTTCAGTTCCGTAGGAGGAACGAAAAGTCAATGCAGAAGAAGGTTTATAAGCAATTTCGCCGCTTATCCATTGAGCATTCCCAAGAACAGAAGGGTCAGATGTTATATCGGTAACCAATGAAATGGAAAATTTTCGCATCCAATCCGCTGACACAATATATTGTTGATTTAAATATTCACTTTCCCCCTTAAATGCTTTTTGCAATCCAATTGATCCGCTAAACACGAACTTTCCAAAAACCTTTGAAAAATAAGTGGGGATGAAGGTTGTGTATTTTTCTTTTGTTATTCCGTCTATAGAAAATTCTGTATAAGCTAACACCATTCGATTTTGTAATAAATTTCCGGAATACTCTAAATCAAGATATAATTCATGAAATGGAAAATAATCAATAGCCATATTTGGAATAAATTCATTCGTCTTTACCCCATCTATTGAGGTTCTACTTGCCTGAGCATAAATCCCTGTAAATAAAAAAGATTCGTTCAAATTTTTCCGGTAGTCCACATTAAATCCTATTTCATCTCCATAATCGACCACATGTGTCAAATTAGCAAGTAGTCCAATATCATGTTGACGAAGCGATGTAGGGCCCAAATTAAACGGTAGTGATTTGGAAGCTAAACGATTAATATTAATTTTATTATCTGTTGACTCAATACCATTTTGATACATTTTATATTCAAGGGACAAAATGGAGTTATCAGGGAAGGAGCTAATTAGTTGAGAATAGAATACATTACCGGATTGTTCTGGTGTTGACTCCATCGTTCTTAACATCGATCCATCAAATTCCTGCTTTACTAAGGGATAATCAAACCATTTTTTTAATACACCATATTCTAAATTCCACTCAATGTCATCTAAAAAAAGAGTGTAAGTTAATCCTCCGTTTATGACTAGAGCTTCTTGTTCTGGAAAATGTACATCAGTCGAAGAAAGGGTTTCTATATTTAATGATTCAATCCGTACAGGGGATCTGAATTTTGATCCTGTGATATATCCTGATCCGTTCCAATTTTCAGCATGTGGAAAATAATTTACCTGAATTCCTCCTACATCAAAATTTGTAAACAAATCTGGTGTACGATTCGCAGAAGGTGAATAGGAGGTAAACTCGTCCCGTGTTCCAAGAAGGGTCATGAGTTGAATTTGGTCATTAATTTCAAAGTCTATTCGAAGTCCAAAAGGGCGATTGTCAAAATCTAAGGATTTATCTTCAAAAAAATTAAAAGCCAACCCGTTACCGAAAACAGCAGTCAAATGTCCTGCATCCAGCGACCATGAATCACGGATGACATTCAATGCTAAAGTACGAACCCCGGTAAATTTTACACCATATTCAGGAGGTTCGTTGTAGGCAAATTCAGAAACAATATCCCAGGTGTCCCCTTGTAAATTGAGGGAAAGAAAATTCTCTATGTAAGTAAATTCGTTTTCAGTTTGAACATTTTCACCATACCGAGAATAAAGACTTCCACTGTATTCCAAAGCGAGAAGTGTTGACCCTAAGCCCAAAATAAGGACCGCAATAAATCTGTTCAATTGGATATAGGTTATTCGGCTTTATTTACAGTGGTTGAATCTGATTCTTCCGTTATCTCAATATCCAACGCATCCACAATTACCGATTCGATTTCTTTTTCATCACCGGGTATATATCCTGAATGTTCCCACAAAATTTTCCCTTCAGGAGATACTAACATCGAAAATGGAAGAGATTCTGAATTAAATTTCCCAAAAAATTTTTGTTCTGTATCCAAGTAAATCGGATATGATATTTTTTTGGATTTCAAAATGGTTGAAATTTTCTTTGCTGTTTTGGTATCATCAATTGAAATTCCAACTACTTGAAAATTGTTATCCTCATATTTGTGGTGCATGATGTTTAATTCTTTCATTTCTTTCAAACACGGGACACACCACGTTGCCCAAAAGCTCATTAATGTATATTTTTCTCCAACAATTTTTTCAGATGAAATTCTTTTACCTTTTAGCGATTTGATCTTTACTTTTGGTAAAGATCGATATTCTTCTTTTTCTATGTCTTCACAAAATGTTAACGATGTAAATAAAATTATTGCGAGAGTTAATGTTATTTTTTTCATTGATTATATTTTCAAATTTATCTATGGGTTTTTAAATATTCTATGCCTATTTGACATTGATGATTTAAAAAATATTCCGAAGAATCTTTTCATTTGCTGATATTTAATTTCCACGATTCACTTTTGTTGCGTTTTTTGGATTTTCCCCCATGAATCTCTCAGAGATACAGTTCGATTAAACACCAAAGTATGAGGTGATGAGTCTTTTACATCCATACAAAAATATCCCTGTCGCTCAAACTGGATAGTTTTTCCTTTTTTGACGGTTTGTATCGCTGGCTCTACTCTACTTTCTTTTAGAACCGTCAAGGAATTTGGGTTAAGATTTTCGGTAAAATGTCCTCCATCTTTCACTTTTGCAGGATTTTCACTCGTAAACAATCTGTCGTACAAGCGAACTTCCATTGGCAATGATTGTTCTGAAGACACCCAGTGAAGGGTTCCTTTTACCTTTCTACCGTCAGGCGCAGAGCCTCCTTTTGTTTCAGGATCATACGTACATCTTAATTCAACAATATCTCCAATTTCATTTTTAATGACATCAGTACAAGTGATAAAATATGCATACCTAAGACGGACTTCTTTCCCCAGAGTCAATCGAAAAAACTTTTTGGGTGCATCTTCCATGAAATCTGACTTTTCGATGAATAATTCCCGGGTGAAGGGAATTTTCCGTTTTCCTGCAGATGGATCTTCAGGATTGTTAATTCCTTCAACTTCTTCCACTTGGTCTTCCGGGTAGTTTTCAATCACAACCTTCAACGGGTCCAACACACCCATAAAACGCAATGCATTTTTGTTTAAATCTTCTCGAACTGAATGTTCTAACAACGCAATGTCTGCTGTCATTTCTCGTTTGGCTACACCTACTTTTTCTGCAAAATTCCGAATGGAAGCTGGTGAATATCCCCGTCGTCTCATCCCGGAAATGGTAGGCATACGAGGGTCATCCCATCCGGAGACATGATTCCCTTCCACCAATTCCAAAAGCATCCGTTTGCTCATGACGGTAAAATTTAAATTCAATCGAGCAAATTCAATTTGACGAGGGTGATACACATTCAATTGCTCCAGAAACCAGTCATACAGCGGACGATGGTCTTCAAATTCCAAAGTACAAAGCGAATGGGTGATTCCTTCGATGGAATCCTCCAAGCCATGAGCCCAATCGTACATGGGATAAATGCACCATTTGTCTCCAGTTCTATGATGAGATTCATGTAAAATTCTGTAAATAACCGGATCTCTCATATTCAAATTGGGATGATTCATATCAATTTTTGCTCTAAGCACTTTCGAACCATTGGGAAACTCCCCTGCTTTCATTCGTTGAAATAAATCCAGATTTTCATCGGTGGAACGATTTCGAAAAGGACTTTCTTTTCCCGTTTTGATTAAAGTACCACGAAATTGATTGATTTCTTCTGCTGTTAAATCACAAACAAACGCTTTACCGTTTTTCACCAAGGTTTCTGCATGGTTGTACATTTCATCGAAATAATCTGAGGCATACAACACTTTTTCGCCCCAGCCAAAACCCAACCATTTCACATCTTCAATAATGGAATTGACATATTCTTTTTCTTCTTTTGACGGATTTGTGTCGTCAAATCGTAAATTGCATTGACCCTTGTAGGTCTCTGCAAATCCAAAATTGATGCAGATGGACTTAGCATGTCCAATGTGGAGATATCCGTTGGGTTCCGGTGGAAACCGTGTGATGATCTTTTTATGCTTTCCTGAAGCTATATCATCTTCAATAATTTGCTGAATAAAGTTTTTGGATTCAGTCATTTTGCTCTATAATTGGAAAAATTTGTATCGCTTTTTTTAATCTGCGGATGCAAGTCTCTTTATCCAACACTTCCATCATATGAAACAAAGATGGTCCTGCGCCAGTACCACTGAGAGCCAACCGAACCGGATGAATGAGTTTTGCTGGATTTTTCCCTTTTTTTTCACTCAAACTTCTCAATTCAACCTCTACAATTTCACTGCTCCATTTTTCGATCTTTTCTAAGCATTCAACATAATCTGATACGAGGTCATTTACATCGGAATTTTTCCACCGTTTTCTTGCAGTTTTGTGATCAAATTCAGAAGGATCTTCAAAAAAATAATGACTGGATTCTATCAATTCAAT
>CAZBZK010000110.1:2404-5059 GCA_964496365.1 uncultured bacterium | reverse complement strand
ATAAATTATGTTTGACAGTCATATCAAAATTATCACAAGTGTGATAATTAAAAATTACTCCTATTTCTATAAATCATTTTGTAAAAAGATTAAAAATAACCTCCCCCAAATAAGTGTAAATTTGCGCCAATGAAACGCCTTTTACTTATACCACTAGTGTTGCTTTTGGCTTGTGAGTATAATGGGAAGAAAATTCACGGATTCCAATTTTCTAAATAGACTGCAATATCTTTCCAATGTCCCGGTCTGCCTACAATCTCCATCTTATCATCTAAAAGTAGAAATGTGGGGGTTCTGGAAACGTAATACAAATCTATAATTGGAGATTCCCAACCGTTAAAATCACATAAATTCACCCAGTTCAAATCGTTGTTGTAAATAGCACTTAACCATTCGTCCTGATTCCTATCCAATGATATTCCTACAATTTCAAA
This sequence comes from uncultured bacterium, assembly GCA_964496365.1. Classification (GTDB taxonomy): domain Bacteria; phylum Fidelibacterota; class Marinisomatia; order Marinisomatales; family AB-629-J13; genus AB-629-J13. Next base: position 4,625 of record CAZBZK010000110.1, on the reverse strand, counting down.
ACTGGATTTTCGGAAAGTGGAATAGAGGGAGGTTAAAGGAGACAGTACTTTCACACAATGGGGACAGGAAGATGACCAGAAAAACAACAGGGTTAACTTGTTCATGGCAGCAACTGACGCTATGGAAATGCCTAAACCCATCTTGTTTTCAATAACGGCATCAGGAGTTGTTTGTCCAACTTTTAGGGCTTGAAATCCTTCAATTCGGTTTTGAATGTATTCTGAAAATTCACCTGCAGAATATTCATCATCTACATATTCATCCAAAACGTATTCAAACGCATCGTCATTGTTTTCTGAATCAAAGTGATCAATCAGAAATTCAAGACAATATTCATACACATCCGGGTCAGATCCAGCATTGAGCAAAATATCGTCAATGGATGATTGAATCCCCGATTCATCCATCACAGTATAATAGTGTAAATATTCATTTAACTTACTGGGAATCATACTGGTTCTTAAAAAATCTGATGTGGATAAAAATCCACTAAGAAAAAAGCTGTCTTTTCTACTCCTTTGATTCGGAGCGTCCGCAGGGCCATTTACTTTTGAAAACCGGAGAAAATAAGTTTTTGGATAGGTTTTGCTGATCTTATTTAAAAGAGTGATTTTTTTTTGTCTCATTTTCCCTATTGCTTCTTCTAAATCTTTTGCCTTTTTTCTATCAGAAAAATCCAGTTGTGAATTAGATACAACCAAATTCATTATTTCCTGGTTCAAATGTGTCAATTTACTACCAAATTGACACATTGCTTTGTTTTCATTTGAGGTGACGACCTCATAGTTTTCATTCATAAGGCCATCATTAAATCGAATGTTAACTTCAGACTCATTGGGATTTAAAATCAAATCCAACCAATTTTGTCTGTCTAAAACCAAGCGATAATAGCCGATGAAATAGGTTGAATTCCCAAATGAAAAATCTCCAGAGTTGTTTATGTGGACTGAGTCATAAAAGAAAAAATTATTTCCTTTCTGTTCGAGGAGTATAAGTGTACTTCCGTTTAGAGATGAATCATTGAATGTCCCATGGAGCTTCTGACTATACAGATCACTAATTTGAAAGAGACACCATAACAGGATAAACATACGTTGTAAATTGAAAATATAGATCACAAATTTTAAATCCAACGTTTTTTATCTTATTTCTTTAAAATTAATTTTCGAATTTTCACGAAAAAACCAGCTTCAATTTTACAAAAGTACAGATATGAACTAATTTAAATTCCATACCTATCCGTTCCATTCTATATAACTTGGTAATTGCAAATTTATCTAACTTCATACATTAATTGATTTTAATAAGATGATTTTAATTTTTATCATTATGGATACGCTAAACTGGAGAATTATGATTACAAATTAAACGGGTAAAAATGTATGTTTTTCAAATTTATTTATTAATACCTCCAATTGAGATTAATATTTGGAAAAGATATTAGTTCGGGTGATCGATTGTTATACATTCTTATCGTAGTATTTAACCCTGCATTTATATACAATTTTTCGGTGATGCTTTTTTCTGCACCCAATGAAATAAATGGAGCACCAAATTCGCCACCCATTCCTGAAACGCCATGAAATGCAACGACAGAATAAAGTGGGATTTGTGAATCATGCAAATAATATTTCCACCCAATGGCTAAAGTGATTGCTGCAATTAACGTTCCACCACCAACAAAAAATTCGTGTCTATCCACGGTTTTCAGAGTCCGTGCATAACCAATCAAACTCATCCCGGTTTTATGATCTAAAAATCCTGCAGAAATATATTCATCTTTATGTGGATGAGTTTTCCCTTCTATAAATTTTGTTTGAATCAAACAAAATGATACTATCAATAAACACATTTTCATTTGGGGTCCCTTAATTAATTTCCGAATTAATCATTTTCAATTTACACAGAATTAATCTCACATTCACCATTCGAATGGACCATCTACCAATTTCCAAAGATACCAACAGGCAATGGTGCGATAGGGCTTCCAAATTGCAGAATTTTCGATCATAAATTTTGGATGAGGAAGCTCTTTCAAATCAAACAATATTTTGAATCCTTTTTGAATTCCCAAATCATTTATGGGAAGGATGTCCATGCGGTTTAAGGAAAACATGAGAAACATATCAATGGTCCAAGGTCCTATACCTTTCACCTGAATCAACTCATCCCGGATTTCCTCATCAGAAAGTTTTGAAAATGTATTCAAATGAATTTGTC
>CAZBZK010000110.1:0-2304 GCA_964496365.1 uncultured bacterium | reverse complement strand
TCATCCCGGATTTCCTCATCAGAAAGTTTTGAAAATGTATTCAAATGAATTTGTCCATCCTTGGATGCTTTTGCAATTTCCTTTATATAAGTGGATTTCTGATTTGAAAGTCCTATAGAACGGTAGGTTTCATTTGAAATGGTTAAAATATCTTTTTCATTGGGGAAGTCGCTATCCTTAAACAATCCAATAAACCGATTGTAAATAGCAAAAGCTGACTTTCCTGATAATTGTTGGTAAATTATGGAACGGATAAGGGATTTTAAATAATTGGTTTCCGGTATGTAAGTCGGTTTTCCAAATGTGTGAATTAATGAATCAAATCGCTCATCAATTAAAGATAAATGTTCCAGAGCATCTTTAAATCTTTCGGATTGATCCATGAAATCCGGTTAAAAATTAATTTGTTTACTCAGACCGTAATTTACGAAGTAGTGGGAATGACCTTTAATTTTACTTTTTTATGAGCAGGGTTAGTGATGATCAATTTGTTTTCTTTAATCATATCCACATTGATTTGACTCCCATCAAAAGCATCTTGAAGATAGAAGCTACCTAATCCTTTCAAGGGTCCAGGGTTCCATTTTAAAATGATTTGATTTTCTGGTGAAAATTGTAGGTCAATATCCCAAACATGCTCCGTCAAATCTTTAGCATTTCCTTTCAATATTTGGGAATAATATCGTTCCCCATCTCTCCACAATGCAGCATCAAAAAAAACAGGCGGGGGAGGAGGTGGTGCATATCTATCTACACCATGGTCGTATCCGTCCGTTGCCTTGGGAGAAAAACCAAAGGAAAGATCGTAAGATACTTTTTTGGTTCCAACGTTTATTATAACGCTAAAATTTGGATGATTGTTCTCTTTTTTCTTTCCGCAGGAAAAAAGAAGAATGGAAAGTAAAATAATTGCATTTTTCATGAGAGAATTTATTTTAATACCTGTGTCAATTCAAAGACGTGGATTGTTTAATCTTTCAGGTTCCCGATCAAATTGGGTATGATATTTTAATTGCTTTCATCAAATTGAAATTCCGGTGAAATCAGGAACTCATACTCTTTGTGAATGGAAGAAAACACCAATGACACGGTTAGTAAAACCCACATGATACATTTACTATACCATCCGTATGAATCCACCTTTGGTGGGTTTTACCAAGATAGTCTTTGTTATTTCAGCAAAATCATCTTTCTGAATTGGGAATAGTCTTCTGTATGCAATTGATAAATGTAAACACCCGCACTTACAGGTATTCCCATACGGTCTGTTGCATTCCACCTTATAGACTTATATCCTGCTTTCTGCTTTGCATCAACCAATGTGATCACTTCATGACCCAGCATGTCATAAACCGTAAGTCTGACAACACTTTCTTTCGGCAATTCATAACTTAAAGTCGTTATGGGATTGAACGGATTGGGAAAGTTTTGATGTAGTGAAAAGGCATCGGGTATGACTTCCTTACGTTCTAACGTAAATCTGTCTGTGGATGGAACTTCCACTTCACCCATATTTTCCAAAATAATTTCTTCACCATTTTCTTGAATTATTGCCCAATACTTTTTCTGTCCTGCAGGAATTTGAATATCGTAGGAAATAGTAAGTGTTTCTGTTGTAGGCATTAGTTCTACCACTCCATAATCTTTCACCAGTCTCCATCCATTCTTGAAACGGACATCAAAAGCTCCAGCAGGTGGTTTTGGAGGCAGGCTGTAACTTAGTCTTTCCGTATCTGACAATTCTAACCCAAAGTATAGCTCAGACCCATTTACATTAAGAGTGTTGGCTTTTCCATTCAGTTTATAATCATTACTTATAGACTTTGCGGTTGCACCGCTTGTTAAGGTTACTTCACCATCTTGAATTGAATTAACCCAATAGCCTTTCCCGGGTTGAATAATGGTGGTACTTTCATAAATATTGTTAAATCCATATAGTGTACCATTAATAATAATTTCGTCAGGGTCCTGAATATTATTGATATCTATGGGATTAGAAATTCCAGATATAAGATTCCAACCTGCACTGAGAGAGATTACAACGTGTTGGATGGTATTCCCTGTTAGAATTTCTGATCCCTCAGTGCTGAAATTAAGCCAGTATCCTTCTCCTTCCGAAAGTTCCGTTTGCATTAAATACCCACCACTATAACCGTAAAGGGTATTCTGGTATGCGTCTGGAAATAGTGTTAAATAGTATGAGTCTTCAACAAGTAACGGAAGACCAACCAGATTCCATCCTGATAGGTAATCTACGGTTAATTCAACATCATTTACACAAAACTCAGACCAATCATAGGGCCA
>CAZBZK010000109.1:3928-5110 GCA_964496365.1 uncultured bacterium | reverse complement strand
GCATTTAATGGTAATACAGGTGGTCGAAATGTTGGGTGTCGAATCTATGGTGATAACGTAGAATTTGAAATAATAAATTCTTCCATCGTGGGGAATCAGGCCCAGCAATATGCTGCAGGTGGGGGATTTTCCGGTGGAGCTTCAGGATTTATGTATAAAGTCAATATTGTGGATAATGTAGCAAATCTGGACGGATCCGGAGCAAACTCCGGTGGAATATCAATCTGGAGTGAGGCTGATGTTGGATTTGTGAACTGTAACTTTATTGATAACGAAGCTGCTTTTGGTGCAGGACTTACCGTTGGAGGTGGTGGATTTGCAGGTCTTGTTAATTCAATATTATGGGGAAATACAAATGATCAATTGGCAGTGACTTCCTGGAATGAAATGGGTGGTTCCGCAGTCATTTATTATTCGGATCTCCAGGGAGGTGAAACTGAAATTAACGTTATGGATAACTTGTCCTCCTATGTCTGGGGTGATGGAAATATAAACTCGAATCCACTATTTGTGGGACAAGGACCCAATCCTCATTTTCTAACGGAAAATTCTCCCTGTGTGGATGCAGGTGCAGACTTTTTGGTTTTTGACGAAGATACCCTTGACATCCCCCCTGAAGCCTATAATGGTTTAGCTCCGGACATGGGGGCATTTGAATCTCCATTTGGGAGTGTAAGTGGGGACCCTGATTTTATGGTTACTATTAATGCGGCTGATGGAACGGCAGATTATGATTTGGTTTTAGGGTTTTCACCGAATGCTACTGATGGATACGATATGGGACTGGATCAATTTGCTCCACCTCCACCACCACCTCCAACGTTTGATGCGGCTTTGGGCTGGAATGGAGAACGATTTTACACCCAAATTGTGAATGGTTCAACCGATGATTTGGTAGAACATGAATGGGGCTTGCAATTGCAATTTCCACCCTCAAACCAAATTGATTTATCATGGAATAATACTGATTGGAATCAATTGGGGACGTTCACCTTACAAGATCCATTTGGTGGCACATTGGTTAATGTAAATATGAATCAAGAAGGTAGTTATCTATTAACTAACCCATCATTTACTAACTTAGTGATTTTGGTGACACCATTTGGTGGCGGTGAGGAATCGGACATTCCAGATGGTTTTGAATTTACTGCAACTCCTTTATCAGGAATATTTCAAGGAATC
>CAZBZK010000109.1:0-3828 GCA_964496365.1 uncultured bacterium | reverse complement strand
CATTTTTAAATACCTTGACTGAAATCTTACCCGGCGCAGGGTATTGGACTAAAGTAGTAAATCCAACACTATTGGAACAAAATGGAACACCCATTACGATTGATTTTACCATTGATTTAAATTCAAATTGGAATCTATTGGGATATTGGCTCCATGAGTCCATGCCTCCGGAAGATGCGTATAATGAATTGATTTTAGAGGATAATTTAATTTATGTTACCGGTTTTAACGAGGGTGGTGCAGTATTTTTTGATCCAACAGGGCTACCTTTTCTGAACACATTAACAGAATTGGAAAACGGATATGGATACTGGGTAAAAGTGGTTGAAGGTGTAGAGGACTTCACCTATCCAGAACCAACAGGAGTCCTTGCAAAAACGATTGATTTAAGGAAAAATCAAGACATTGTTTCTACAAATCGATTTATGTTTTTAAATGGTACTGTAACCTTCGAAGATATAAAATTAATGGAAAATCCTTATATATCTGTCTTAACCCAAAGCGGATTGCTTATCGGAGAGATGAAAGTGCTGGATAATGGATTTCTTCAAACCGGTGCAATCTATGGAGATGATATAACAACAAACGAAATCGATGGTGCGCAATTGGGTGACCTACTCATATTTCAATATGATACATTTGTATCAGAACCGATTGAGATTATTTTTGAGGACAATATGGAACTGAAAAAGGTGGACCTTAAATTTAGGAATATTCCGGACGAATTCGCCTTGCTTCAAAATGTCCCCAATCCTTTTAACCCTGTTACCACCATCCAATTTAAACTCCCTGAGGAATCTCATGTCATGTTAAACATCTACGATATTTTAGGTCGTAAAGTAAATACCTTGGTAAATGAATTGAAGGAACCCGGATCTTATTCGGTAAAATGGGATGGAAAAACAACTCTCGGTGAATCTGTAGGAAGCGGAGTTTATATTTACGAAATGAATACACAACACTTCACTTCAACGAGAAAAATGATAATTATCAAATAGTGAACTTCATTTAACATGCAACACTCACTTATTAAAACTAGGCTGGTTTTTTCCAGCCTAGTTTTTTTGTCTTTATCCCAAAGTCAATTTCAAATTGGGGAACCAACACCACGATGTTTACCTCCATATGATTATTCAACATCTTTAAGAATCCCAAATGCTGAATTGTATCATGAATGGAACGGTGAACCAAGATGGTTAACCGGAGTTAATTACAGTCAAGGTCAAACATTTTACGGTGGAATTGCTTTTGGGGAAGACGTATTCGGTTCCACCATTACAGATGATGATTATGTGGATGTACAAATTAATTTTTCTAATACAGATACAACTTGGAGTCAAGTTTACCGCAGAGATTTAGGATACGATGCGATGGGTCCCGGAGTATTTTATGGTTCAGCATGGGACATTTCAGATGAAGAGAACCCTCGAAGATTAAATATTTGTTTTGTAGAGTGGGATGACGGAAGCGGAGAACATCCCCCTGATATGATTTGGAATCCCGATGATTCACAGGTAGGACGAAGGGAATATTTTTTCATTATGAATAGTGATTATGATGGAACTGGAAATAGTTATGATGACAACTATTATGGACCGTCTGCAGACGTATTGTATTTTGGATGGACAAAATTATTTTCCGGATACTCATTTTTAGAAGCAGACCCTTCTCAATTAAATATTAAATTAGCATATATTCGAAATTTTCAGGCGATTTCAGGTGACCAATCCATTGAATTAAGCTGGGAATTTGATGAATCAGATATTGATTTTTTTCTTCTTTATTTTGGAGATGACCCGAATCAAATGGAAATACTCACAGAAATTAATTCTGAGGATAGGTCCTTTTTTCATAATGGGTTGGAAAATGATATAAAATATTATTACAAATTGGAAGGGGTTTCGTCAGAAGAACCTATTAATTATAACAGCAAAACCATCCATGGAATCCCCCATGAAGTTGCCCACAATATGAATCTAATTGGACATTTAAATTCATATTCCAGATATGGAGATATTTGGGGTTACACTCATCCACAAACAGGGATTGAATACGCTTTACTTTGTGTTCGGGATGAAGGGTTAAGTATAATTGAACTGGCAAACGAACCAATAGAAGTCAGTTTTATTCCCTCGATGAGTCCAGATAAAGATGCAAAAGATGTAAAGGTATTTGGACATCATGCTGTCCTCATCAAGGAATATGAACCGGGGCAAGTCATTGATTTGTCAGACCCATCAAATCCTGAAGTTATTTCCACTATTCATTTTGGAAATAATGATTCAGATGGCGGTGCTCATAATTGTTTCATAGACGGGTCCATCCTTTATGCCATTGGCCACGATGAAGATGGATTAGAAATTTACGATTTGTCTGACCCGGAAAACCCCGAAATGATAAGTCATTACTCAACTTATTACTACCACGATATTTACGTCAAAGATGGACTTGGATATGCTGCAGGTATATATGGAGACGGAGTGGATATCCTTGATTTAAACGATTTGGATAATCCTCAATTACTAGCCAATTTTAATTATCCCGCGTCAGGAGCTCATAATACATGGACCACGGAAGATGGAAATTACGTCATCGTGGGAGATGAAATAGGAGGTGGTCCATGGACAAGAATATTTGATATTCAGGATTTGAATAATATAAATATGGTGTCTGAGTATATTGTAGATGAAGAGGCAGTGGTGCATAATTCTTATGTCAAGGGAAATCATTTATATGTCGGTCACTATACTGAAGGCGTCAGAGTTGTAGATATTACCCATCCTGAAAATCCTATGGAAATTGCTTATTATGACACCTATTTATCCAACGAATATGGTTACCTTGGATGCTGGTCTGTGTATCCGTTTTTTGAATCAGGAAAAATAATCGCTTCAGATATGCAATCCGGACTTTTTGTGCTTACCCATGATAGTGGTATTCAAGTTGGTTTTATGGAAGGTTGGAATTTAATCGGGTTACCCATTTACGGTAATGATTTACCTTATAATGAGCTGTATTCAGGTTCGATTGAAGGAACTTTATATGGGTTTGATGCATCCTATTTCCCATCAGGAGAGGTAGCTGGAGGAGAAGGATATTGGCTTATGTTCGATCAAAGTGCTACCACAACCTTTTCGGGAGAACTCATTGATAATTATACGATTTCACTAAACGAAAATTGGAATATGATTTCCGGGATTGGATATGCGGTCGAAGTCAATGCCATCATCGATGAAGACAACCTCATCATTCCCGGTACGGTTTACGGTTTTGATGGTGGATATTTTGAAACTGAAACCATAGAACCGGGATATGGTTATTGGTTAAGAAGTTCAGGGGAAGGTGAGATATCCTTATCATCATCCGCACCTCTCACTAAGTACAGACAATTCCAACCACCAGAGAATCTAAACACATTAACCGTGAACACTACGTCATTATATTTTGGTAAAGATATCAAAGTTGAAAATCCAACGAGTTATACCCTACCACCCAAACCCCCTGAACCATCTACAGATATACGCTTTTCCGGAGACACCAAACTTTGCACATCGGATGAATGTGTGATTGAAGTGATGAATGATAGACAACCACTGGTAATTGAATGTGGTATAAAAGAGGGTGAAAGTTGGGAAATAATTGAAGAAAATGGGAATGTATTTGAGTGTTCAGGTGTTCAAGTGTTAGAGTTCGATGATGAATTGGAATCTTTTGTGCTCAGAAAATCTAATTCACCCAAAGTACCAATTGGGTTCGCTTTTTTTCCTGCACACCCCAATCCGTTTAACCCAGTGACGACGATTCAGTTTTCTGTACCTGAATTATCAA
>CAZBZK010000108.1:0-5226 GCA_964496365.1 uncultured bacterium | reverse complement strand
ATGGTGGTTCATGATATTCATTTATCAATCCAACCGATGGTAAAATTACTCCTGCCTGAAAACCAAATGCATCAGTATGATAATTAACAAAGGCCTGCTCCAACTCCAATTCTCCTTGGTTATCCTTAACAAAATTATGTTCCAGTTCAACTTCAGATTTAAAAGACCATTGTTCTGTGAATGAATATCCATAATAAATGATAAACCTATGAAAATCCAGCTTTGTAGTATAATTATTTCCTGTCTGTGAACGATTATAATGAAGCTCTCCATACCCCCCAATGGAATAACCAGGTTCAAAAAAATCATCCTGTGCAATGGTTACCCCTCCAGAGAGGAAAGTGATTATTATTAAACGATTAAGTGATTGATTTATTTTTTTCATTTTTGATTATCATCCTTATAAGAAATGTAAATCTCTATTGATCTTATTGCTATTGAGACTTAATCTCATTAGCAATAATAAAATAATAATTAGCTAACTTCAAAATGTTTTTTACAAAAATATTTCACCATAACTAAGAGACTCATATCAAGAATAAACAATTTTATAACTTTCTATCTTACCCGCAAACTGAAAGCAATTAAAACCATAATAAATTTTTTTTATGTTTATGAAAGATAAAGAATTGAGGCTTTGAACTTCTACTATATGTAATTACATGAGTAGATCCATAATAATTAAAAAATGCTTTTCATTGTATAATCTAATATGATTAAAATAAACCGACCGGTCGGTCTGTATTATAAATATGACATTAAAAGTAAAAAGAAAAGAACAAATTTTAGATGCAGCATTGAACGTAATCGTAGAAAACGGTTATCATCAAAGTCGAATGGATGACATTGTCTCCACTTCCGGGTTAAGTAAAGGCGCTATTTATTGGTATTATAAATCAAAAAAGGATGTCTATTTAGATTTGGTCAATCATTGGGTAATTAGATATAGTGACACTCTTTTGGATATACCGAAAGATAATTTATCCGCCTGTAAACAACTAAAAAAAATGTTTAATACTTTTTTCAATCAATTTGAAAATGACCCCATCGTATTCAAAGCACTTTTAGAGTTCTGGTCTATTGCAAGTCGAGATAAGGATTTTAATCAAAAACTTGAAAAAGTCACCCTTAATTTTATTCAATATTTAGAAACAATTATTCAAAAAGGGGTTGAATCAGGAGAACTGAAAAATGTAAATCCCAAAATTGCTGCTTTATCTATTATGGTGGTCATTGAAGGTATTTCATGGTTTACTGTATTCGATGTAAATGGGGTAACTGCGAAAGAATATACTGACACCGTAACCGAATTTATTATTTCAGGATTAACCAAGGCGACAACACCATGACTGAATTGAACAAAAATTATCCATACAATACAGGAGGAATGTTCCTTTTAAACCCAATTGGGAATACACATGTATTCAGTCGAGAACAATTCACCGAAGAACAAAATGAAATTGAAAAAATGACTCTTGATTTTGCGATGGAAAGAATCTATCCAAACGTTGACGCAATTGATGAACTTGATATGGATCTGTCTCTATCTCTAATGAGAGAGATGGGCGAACTAGGTCTTTTGGGAGTTGATGTCCCCGAAAAATATGGCGGAATGGAGTTGGATAAAATCACTATGGCTTTGGTGATCGAGAATTTGACCAGAGGTGGATCTGGCTCCTTGGGAACAATGATAAATGTTCAAACATCTATTGGCTCTTTGGGAATTGTTTGGTTTGGCACACCGGAACAAAAAGAAAAATATATTCCAAAACTAATTAGTGGTGAGTGGGTTGCAGCTTATGGATTAACAGAACCTTCCGCCGGATCAGATGCAGTTTCAGGAAAAACAAAAGCAGTGCTGTCCGATAATGGGAAACACTACATTTTAAATGGAGAAAAATGTTTCATAAGTAACGGGAGCTGGGCAAATGTTTATACAGTTTTAGCTCAGGTTGACGGCGATAAGTTTACGGCATTTCTTGTTGACAGGGACACCGAAGGTTTTGAAACAGGTGCAGAAGAAAAGAAAATGGGGATGAAAGGTAATTCAACTACAACTTTAAAATTTACTGATGCCAAAGTGCCTGTAGAAAACCTTTTATATGAAGTGGGCAAGGGAGCAAGTATTGCTTTTAATGCACTAAATATAGGCAGATTTAAACTTGCAGCTGCCTGTGTGGGTGGATGTAAAACAGTGATAAATGAAACATTGAATTATGCCAATGAGCGTCGTCAATTCGGGCAGTCAATTGTGAATTTTGATGCCATTAAAAGCAAAATTGCTGATATGATTATCAGCACCTATTCTGCAGACAGTATGATTTATAGAACTATTGGATTGATTCAAAATGCAATTGACAAATTGAACACTTCAGCAGATGACTACTATATCCAAATGGGAAATGCAATGGAACAATTTGCCATTGAAGCATCCATGACAAAGGTTTATGGAAGTGAAATAAGCGGCCAAGTAATCGATCATGCTTTGCAAATTTTAGGTGGATATGGATTTATTGAAGAATACCGCATTGCCCGAGCTTACAGGGATGACAGAATTAACAGAATTTGGGAGGGGACTAATGAAATTAATCGTATGATCATATCCGGTTATATGATGAAAAAAGTTTTAATGGAAGAAATCCCCTTTCGAGATAAATTTGGCAAGATTGATTCTTTTTTGACAAACGGTTCTATTGAGTGGGATTCTCCATACAAAATTGAAGGAACCTGTGTTGAAGCAGCAAAACAATTGGCCATGGAACTTCTGCACGAAGCTCTGTGTGAATATGGGCAGGATTTGAAGCATGAACAAATGCTAACAGAAATCATCGCAGATATTCTTATAGACATTTTTACAACTGAAAGCACTCTTGTAAGAGTGCATAATAACAGGGAAACTGAAGTACGCTTTGATTTAATTGATAAGATTGCAAAAGTCTTGACTTCAGAAATGTCTACCCGGATTTTTTCGAAAGCGTCAACCGGTTTTAACAGAATATTTTCTGGAGAAATACCTAACCATATTAAAGAAAAATTGAACACCCTTCGCTTAAAAATGACACTTTCTATGGATATTATTGCTATGAAAAGATCAATCGCTGAGGGTGTTTGTAAAATTAATGAATATCCTTTTTAGGAGAATATAATGAGTAAACAGTCTGTTATTATTGATGGGGTTCGTTCCCCCATAGGAATGAAAAATGGTGCTCTTGTTGGGACAAGACCTGATGATATTGCGGCTCAAATAGTTTCCGGATTAATGAGGCGAAACTCGGCGGTTTCTGCTGATGAAGTGGAAGATTTGGTCATGGGTTGTGCATTTCCTGAAGGACCTCAGGGAATGCTGATTGGACGTTCCGTTGGAATTTTGGCAGGGCTTTCTGTAAATACAGGAGGGAAAGTGGTGAACCGATTCTGTGGCTCATCTATGGATGCTCTCCACCAAGTGAGCACAGCTGTTGAAGCAGAGGATATAGAGGTTGGGATTGCAGCCGGTGTTGAAGATATGTTTTCTGTTCCAATGGGAGGTTTTGCGCCGGACTTTCATCCTGATTTAGCTGAACAGGAATTTTATATTGGTATGGGTGAAACTGCAGAAAATCTTGCAAGTAAAGGATCTATATCAAGACATATGCAAGAAGAATTTTCTATTCAATCCCATGAAAAAGCGCTTAAAGCCCAAAATAGTGGAAAGTTTGAAAATGAGATTGTTCCAATTGAGATTGCTGATGGTTCATCCATAGTAAAAGATGAAGGGCCCCGAACACCGGATGTTGAAAAAATAAAAAGTTTAGCTCCTGCATTTATTGAAGATGGTACAGTTACGGCCGCCACAAGCAGTCCAATTTCAGTTGGTTCTTCTGCTCTTTTAGTCACAGATGAGGAGTATGCTCATAAACATAATCTAAAAATTCGATCAAAAATTATTTCCCGCGCTATTGCAGGTGTGGACTGGAAACAAATGGGTATGGGACCTATCCCTGCTTCAGAAAAAGCATTGAAAAAGGCCGGACTTTCATTTAATGAATTGGACGCCATCGAACTAAATGAAGCTTTCGCTGCACAGTCGTTATTTGTGATTCAGGAAGGGAATTTTCCTGTGGAAAAAATTAACCTTAACGGAGGAGCTATTGCTTTGGGTCATCCTCTGGGATGTTCAGGTGCAAGAATAATTACTACTCTATTAAATGTTTTGGAGCAAATTGATGGGAAATTTGGATTGGCAACCATGTGTATCGGGACTGGACAGGGAATCGCTACCGTTATCGAAAGAGTTTAAAATTAAAATACATTTTTTTTTTATGTCTAAATGTTTAACGATTATAACAGATTTGTGGGAGTTTCATGACAAATAAAATTGAAAAAACTGCTGTTTTAGGAGCCGGAGTGATGGGGGCGCAATTGGCAGGGCATTTTGCCAATGCGGGAATCCCAACTCTACTGTTTGACATAAATATGGAATTAGCAAATCAGGGAATTGAAACCCTGAAAAAATTAAAACCTGCTCCTCTTTTTAAACCTAAAAATATATCTCTAATTACTCCCTGCTCTTATGAAAAGCATCTTGAGTTACTTTCTGACGTAGATTGGGTGTTAGAAGCAGTTGCTGAAAAACTAGATATCAAACACAAGGTCTATGAATCTATCAGTCCTCATATAAAAAGTGATACTGTCTTGAGTTCGAATACTTCTGGTATCCCCTTAAACGATCTCACTAAGGGTCTTCCTAGCACTCATCATTCGCAGTTTATGATCACCCACTTTTTTAATCCACCAAGATACATGAGACTACTTGAACTGGTTCGTGGCCAAAAAATGGATGATGAAACCTATAATATGATTTCAGAATTTTGTGAAACTGAATTAGGAAAAGGTATTGTTCATGCCAAAGATACTCCCAACTTTATAGCCAATCGAATTGGGGTTTACGGGATGATGCTATCTATCAACCAAGCGATAAAAATGAATTTTTCAGTAGAAAGTGTGGATAAACTGACAGGAACGATCATCGGCAGACAGAAAAGTGCGACCTTTCGTACGGCAGACATTGTAGGATTGGACACCCTTGCCCATGTAGCCCAGACAAGTTATGATCGAGGGGAAAATGATGAAGAGAGAGACGTATTTATTATTCCCGAAATCTTAAAAATATTAATAAAATCTGGTCGACTCGGAGCAAAATCAAAAGCTGGATTTTATAAAAAAGAAAATGGTGTTATTTTGGCT
>CAZBZK010000107.1:0-5295 GCA_964496365.1 uncultured bacterium | reverse complement strand
TACTCAGGGAAATGGTGAGCGACGAATCTGCATTTTGCAAAGCGGTGGTTTCTTGGTTTGAAAACTCATGGTTACACGACGTCTTACGGTATCTTAGAGACCATAATTTTTCAGTCATACTAACCAGTGATCATGGAAGTATTTCTGTGAAAAAAGGAGTGGTCGTAAAGGCAGATAAAGAAGCATCCACTGGTGTGCGATATAAAGTAGGTAGAAATTTAAATTGTGATGAAAAATTCTGTATAAAGGTCCGAAAATCATCCGAATACAAATTAGTGGAAATGGGACATCAAACAACATACATATTCGCCCGGGATTCCGTGTTTTTTCTCTATCCAAATCAATTTAACCGATATCAAGGAGTCCTCCAAAATAGTTTTCAACACGGAGGAATTTCTTTAGAAGAATTGTTGGTTCCGGTTGCAACTCTCAGAGGAAAATGAGTCAAAATATTTTCGAAATTACTTCGCCAGAATCCATGGTTTCATTGGGAAAAAAAATAGCAGGAAACGTTGACATTGGAACCGTGATAGGACTTTATGGTGAATTGGGTTCAGGAAAAACCACATTTACCAAAGGATTCGCCCAAGGATTACAAATCGAAGAACAAGTTACGTCTCCCACCTTTAAAATCGTGAGTGAATACGATTGTAACATTGGAATATTATTCCACATTGATTGTTACAGACTCCATGATTATAATGAATTTATTGCGTTGGACGCTGAACGATATTTGTATCCCGAATCCGGAATTACTCTCATTGAATGGGCTGACAAAATTGAACCCATCCTACCTCAACCTTCGCCCTCTATTCATTTCCAATGGGGTCTCAATTCAGATACCCACAGAAACGTTAAAATAGACGGATTGAATTTATGAAAATTTTAGCCATTGAAACCGCCACTTCAATTTGTGGAGTTTCCTTAATTGAAAACGGAAACTGCATTCATTTAATTGAGGAAGATTGTCCAAAAAAATCTGCGGAAAAATTACCAGAAATGGCTATGGAGATTCAAAATAATTCCGGTTATGAATGGGAAGACCTTGATGCTATCGCCATTTCTATTGGACCAGGATCATTCACAGGACTTCGAATCGGGTTAAGTTTTGCGAAGGGATTGGCATTTAGTCAAGCATTACCCATCATTCCTGTTTCAACGTTGAATAGTATTGCAGTTGGTTTACCCAAGCAGCAAAAGACAAAAAGAGTCGTATTATATTCACATAGGGATTTGTTTTACACCCAAATTTTTACCAATTCAGACCCATTCCCCATCGGGAAAAATCATCCAGAATTATGGGATTGGAACCGATTGACAACTTCACATGAAAAAGAAAAAATTGATATTTTTATATGTGGTGGAGAACACATAATTTCGGAAAATGAAAATCAATCTTTTTTCCCAGCCATTCCTTCCTCAAAGTGGATTGGGTTACTTGCCCATGATCGATGGGAGAAATTAATAGTAAAAAACCCAGCCCGATTGGTACCAGAATACATCGCCCCTTTTAATGTAACCAAACCAAAACACTATGTTTCGAAAAGCTAAAATAAACGATTTGAATTCAATTATCATTATTGAGAATTCAGTTTTTAGCAATCCATGGACGCAAGATCAATTGATTCATGAACTCACATCGGTTCCCTCTTCATCTCATTGGGTGTTGACCAACAAGGAATCTTTGGTTGGGTTTATTATGTCTCATGTAGTAAATAATGAAGTTCAAATTATAAATATTGCTGTAGATCTAAAATTTCAATGCAGAGGATTCGGGAAAAAATTGCTTTCTTTATTTTTATCTAAATTCCAAATGGATACCTTTTTTTTTCTCGAAGTCAAAACTTCAAATCTTCCTGCTATTCAATTGTACAATCACTTTGGATTTACGCAAATTGATATTCGAAAAAAGTATTATTTTGATGGAGAAGATGCAATGGTAATGTCAAAAACTGGTACAAAAATTCCACCTGAAGTATTAAACACTAATTTTGAATTAGAAATATAATATGGCTTGGTTCCGAAGAAAAGATCAAAATTTAAAAGAAATAGGTAAGAAAGATATCCCCACAGGATTATGGGAAAAATGTCCGTCCTGTAATGAAATATTGTATAAAATTGAATTGGATAAACGCCACTCAGTGTGTCACCATTGTAATCATCATTTTAGAGTATCTCCTGACATTTATTTACAATTACTATTTGGTGATAATCCATATACAGAATTATTCAAACATTTAAAATCAAATGATCCTTTAAAATTTAAGGCAGGCAAAAAATATAAAAACCAACTCAAAATTGCTATGGAAAAAACCGGGCATATAGATGCAATAAGGTGTTTTGACGGAAAATTGTTGGATAGACGAATTATTCTCGGAATAATGAATTTTAAATTTATCGGTGGTAGTATGGGCATAGTTGTAGGTGAAAAAGTGGTTCGTTCCATCGTATATGCTGAGGAAAATAACATTCCATTAATTATCATTTGTGCATCCGGAGGAGCTAGAATGCAAGAAGGTGCTTTATCCCTTATGCAAATGGCACGAACCGGAGCTCAACTTGCCAAATTTTCTAAGGCTGGAGGGCTTTACATTCCCATTTTGACAGACCCCACCACAGGTGGTGTAACTGCAAGTTTTGGAATGCTGGGAGATATTATTTTAGCTGAACCGGGAGCACTAATTGGATTCGCAGGACCACGGGTGATTAAACAGACCATAGGACAGGATTTACCAAAAGGATTTCAAAGAGCAGAATTTCTTTTAGAAAAAGGATTTGTTGACCGCATCGTTCCCCGTGTTGAATTAAAATCTGAATTGTACGATATCATCTCCATTTTAACGTGACAAAAAAGACGATCCTCGTTACCAATGACGATGGAATTTTTTCTGAAGGAATTTATTGGTTATGGGAAGCGGTTAGAGAATTTGGAGACGTAATGGTTGTAGCACCGGATACGGAAAAAAGTGCGGTAGGTCATGCTATTACAATTGCAAATCCTCTACGGACTAATCGGGTAAAAAGAAAAGGTGGATTTACAGGATATTC
The DNA here is from genome assembly GCA_964496365.1 of uncultured bacterium. Lineage (GTDB taxonomy): Bacteria > Fidelibacterota > Marinisomatia > Marinisomatales > AB-629-J13 > AB-629-J13. Next base: position 2,247 of record CAZBZK010000107.1, on the reverse strand, counting down.
AGTGAACGGTACACCTGCAGATTGTGTAAAACTTACGGTGCGATCTATATTGAAAACGCTTCCGGATTTAGTGGTCTCTGGAATTAATTTAGGGGCAAATGTAGGTAACAATGTTATTTATTCTGGGACTGTTAGTGCCGCAACAGAAGGCACCATTTTTGGAATTCCTTCCATTGCTGTCAGCATTGATTCTCACCATCCATGCGATTTTACCCCTGCGATGGAAATCACAAAAAAAACCGTTAGTCGTGTGTTGAAACTTGGGTTACCTAAGGGAACCTTGTTAAATATAAATGTACCGGATCATCCAATTGAGGATATTAATGGGGTTCGTATTTCAAGGCAAGGAACTTCTTTTTTTAAGGACAGATTTGAAAAGAGAGAGGATCCCAGAGGTAATATTTATTATTGGATGACTGGAGAAATGATGGATCTTGATCCTCAGGGAAATACAGATAACCAAGCATTAAATGACAGGTTTATCAGTATCACTCCCATCCATTATAAATTGACGAATGAATCGTTTATGGATGAATTAAATCAGTGGGAATTTTAATGGGGAATCTGCATTCAAACGGTGTGGTTATTTTAGATTTTGGTTCACAATATACCCAATTGATTGCCAGACGGGTTCGTGAATTCAATATCTATTCCGAAATAGTATCTGCAAATTCACCCCTTCGTGAAATTCTTTCTCATAAACCAAAAGCAATTATACTGTCCGGTGGTCCCTCCAGTGTGTATGAGACTTCCGCTCCAAATTTTGATAAAGATTTATTCACGCTGGAAATCCCTATCTTAGGAATATGTTACGGACTTCAACTCATAGTTCAATATTATGATGGGACCATTGAAAAATCAATTCAAGGAGAATATGGATTTGCACAGGTGAAGATTAAACAGCAAAACGGATTGTTTCATGATGTTCCAGAAGAGACCAAAGTATGGATGAGCCATATGGATAAAGTTAAAAGGGTTCCCAAGGATTGGCAAGTCACATCACATTCGTCCAATGGGATTGTAGCATCCCTTCAAAATAAAAAAGGCAATAGAATAGGAGTTCAGTTTCATCCTGAAGTTGTCCATACTGAAGCAGGTGAGAAAATTCTTGAAAATTATTTATTTCATATCTCAGATTGTAAACCGAATTGGACCACAGGACATTTTATCGATGAACAGGTTGAAAATATTCGAACACAAACAGGAGATCAAAAAGTGTTGTTGGGAGTAAGCGGCGGAGTGGATTCCACTGTTGTGGCAGCATTGTTGGGAAAAGCAATTGGAGACCGGACAGTGGGTGTGCTTATTGATCACGGTCTCCTACGGAAAAATGAAGCAGACAAATGCACCAGTAAGCTGAATGAAATGCTTCCGTTTCATGTGAATTGTTATGATGAATCAGAATTATTTTTGAAAAAATTAAAGGGGGTAACCGATCCAGAAGAAAAACGAAAAATTATTGGTGAACAGTTCATTCGCAGTTTTGAACGAATTGCAAAGAAACAGGGTCAAATAGATTTTTTGGCTCAAGGCACATTGTACCCCGATGTGGTAGAAAGCGGTTTTGCAAAAGCAGGGAGCCATGGTGCAGTAATCAAAAGCCACCATAATGTAGGCGGTCTTCCGGAAAAAATGGATTTTCAGCTTATAGAACCACTACGGGATCTATTTAAAGACGAGGTTCGAAACGTAGGAATGGAATTGGGAATTGCCAATGATCTGGTGTCACGCCATCCATTCCCTGGTCCTGGATTGGCAATTAGAATTATCGGTGAAGTAACAGAAGAACGCTTATCAATTCTTAAAGACGCTGATGAAGAATATATTCGGATTTTAAGAGAAGAAAATATTTATGATGAAATCTGGCAGGCCTTTTGTGTACTGATCCCCGTTCAAACGGTGGGAGTTATGGGAGATAAACGTACCTACGAGAATTTGATTGGATTGAGAGCGGTAACGAGCCATGATGGAATGACTGCGGATTGGTATCATTTTAATGAGAAAATTTTATCTCATATTTCAAATTCAATAGTGAATAAAGTGAATGGTGTGAATCGAGTGGTTTATGATGTAACTTCAAAACCTCCGGGAACGATTGAGTGGGAATGAGAATTCAAACGTATCATAGTTACTACGAATAAGACAAAGAAAAACTCAATATGAAAAGTAAGTTATCTATCCTGAGTAACTGAGTGAAACGAAGTGTTATCGAAGGATTTGTTTATTCCATATCGTAAGTCACCTTTC
>CAZBZK010000106.1:0-5300 GCA_964496365.1 uncultured bacterium | reverse complement strand
GTATGCCGCATTTCGAGTGCGGTGCATTCAGCCGGACTCTGCCATCTCTCCAATTGTTTTTTTATAAAACCTTAATGGTAGAAAAATTTACAATTTCATTATATTTCCTTTTTAAATAAATTATCAAAATAGTTAATATTTATGAGGAGTTGCCGATAATATGCAAGGCAGTTTCATTTTTCAATGAAGGTGCAACATTGTGTAGAAATATATGAAAAATCCATTTAAGAAAAAAAAGAAAGAAGAAAAGGGTGAGGAAACATCCAAAAAAGCTTCAAAAGAAAAAATCAATAGTACACCTCCACCAAGACGATCTTTTATAAATGAACCACCTATACCAAAAGAGGATATTCCTATGAGTGATAATGAATACAAATTAAATCATTTAGTAGAAACTGAATTAAATGTAATTCAGAAAAAAGCCAAATCTCTCCATTTGAAAGCAGAGGATAATTTTGCAGAAAAATCTGATGATAACTATTGGAAGGTCAGTGTGAATGAATTCATGAAATACATCAATCAAAGGTCTCAAATTATCATTGACCAATTGTCAAAAAAATCACATGCTGTGGATATTGATATGGAAGATACTTCGGATTAATTTTTGTATATCAAGACTCACGTTTCCCCAAAAAATACTCTCTTAATATCCCTCCACATTTCTTCTCAAGAATTCCACCTTTTACGATTACCCTATTGTTTAAAATAGGATCGTTACACAAATTATAAACTGAACCGCAACATCCTGCATCATTGTCATAACATCCGAAGACTACCATTTTAATCCGGCTATTCAAGATGGCACCGGCACACATGGCACAAGGTTCTTTTGTAACCAATAGTATAGCATCATCCAATCTCCAATCTCCTATGGTGTTTGATGCGGCGGTGATAGCAATCATTTCAGCATGGGCTGTAGAGTCTAAAAGCTTTTCGCATTGATTATAGCCTCGTCCAATAATTTTATTTTCTTTGACTATAACTGCACCTACAGGAACTTCATCTATTCTGAAAGCTCTTTCTGCTTCAATAAATGCCTGAGCCATATAATATTTCAATTGTTCACTAGTCATTATGGGGATTTATTATGAATTTTCAATTAATGTGTATTAAAATTATGAGGATTTTTTATCTTTATTCAAAAAAGTTATTTACATGAGATTCTATATACTTATCCTGAGCTTGATCTTCCTCAGAAATAACTTTTATAAAGTATTTGCTAATATATTAGTTGGTTTGTGTACGCCCGGGAGGATTCGAACCCCCAATCCCCTGGTCCGTAGCCAGGTGCTCTATCCAATTAAGCCACGGGCGCATTTGAAGCGTAAATTTATTTCAAATTTAACACATAAAAAAACCCTGTAATACAGGGTTTCAATATTGGATTCGATGCGAAAAATGTGTTTTATCTTATTTCAATTTTAATTTTTTATATTTAATTCCCCATTTTTTATAAAGAGACTTAATGGCTTCATGCAATTTCTCATGTGATGCACCTTCTTTATGAAGTTTTCCAACCACTTTGCTAATTTCCTTTATTTGCGCTTTAGATAGCTCCCCAGAACTCTCAGGTTGCGGAATATGGGCAAAGGTTATCCCAGCACCCAATGTGAATATTATCAGTATTTTTAACACGTTAACTATCATAATAATTGTTCAAATTTACTTAATTTATTTTACGTAATAAAACTGTTTTATTTTTATGTGACATGAATCACATCCCTATACAAACATATTATTTGTTTTTTACCAACCAAATGCCGCAGATCATTAATAAAACAATCAAAATTATATCTACATTATTCTCGTTAAAAAACAGATTTACACCTAACATAAACAGACTATAAAAAATCAAAATGAACCCTATTTTATTGTAAGTCAATTTTCTTTAATTATTTCATTTAAGATATTAGAATTTAAAACAACAATCAAACGTAATTGCAATTAGAATCACTCAATAGTATTACTGGTTCCCTATATTTATTTTCAATCAGCTTTATTTCCTTTATTATTGAACGATATAGCTCTAAATATAGATTAATTAATAAGATGATATCATACCTTTAACTAAGTTGTATTAAATAATTGAAAAAGCAAGAACTCATTTATTTGAATATGTTAATAACGTGTAGCCCGTAGGGGGATCGAACCCCTGTTGCAGGAATGAGAATCCTGAGTCCTAACCACTAGACGAACGGGCCATTTAATGCTGGGGAGGAAGGAGTTGAACCCTCACTTACGGAACCAGAATCCGCTGTCCTACCATTAGACGACTCCCCAAAAGTCTGCTGAAATTTAAAACTGTAAAAATCGAATATTAAACATAAAAGAAAAAAATTCAGATCTTTCTGAGTTGCATATCTTAATAGAAGAAGTCAATTTTTCATTCATTTGATTTTCCTGTAAAAATAAAAAAAGGACTCCAAAAGGAGCCCTTTTTAATCATCGTTTAAACTATTTGATTATTTCATCAACATCATTTTCTTAATGATGGTTTGCCTTTCGGTTTTTAATGTATAAAGATACAGACCGGAAGGAATGGATGTTGCATCAAATTTAGTCTCATGTAATCCAGCATTCTGAAATTCATCGACCAATCTGGCAATCTCTTGCCCAGTTAAGTTATGAACAATTAACTCAACGTGGGATTGTTGTGAAATTTCATATTGAATGGATGTAATTGGATTAAATGGATTTGGAAAATTTTGCAATAACGATAATTCATCCGGAATGGTACTTATAGAACGTTTCGTCAAGTGTAAATCATCTCCTACATTAGAAATATCAACGGTGCCAGAACCATTTAAAATATATTCTGATCCATCCGCTGAATTAACAAGAACCCAAACGTTATCATCATTGATATCTTTTTTAATTTCAAAAGATACATTCACTTTATCTGTATTCTTCATCAATTCAATTTTACCTGCATTTTTCGTATAAACTAAATCATCTGAAAATCGAACGTCAAACGCACCTACCGGAGGTTTTGGGGGAAGACTGTAACTGAGTTTTTCTTTTTCAGGAATTTCTACACCAAAATACAATGGTATATCATTAAATCGTATGACATTTGCTTCAGTCAGCAGATTGACAAATGGTTTGGTTTTCCCTTGATTATTCCCTGCTGTTAAGGTGATATCTCCATCGGCATATGAACGTAACCAGTATCCTTTTCCCGGTTCGATCATTTCAGCCAAAGCATAACCACCATCAAATGAGTATACGGTGTTTGGTATAATTAAATTATCCGGATCCAGAATGGATGAAGTATAAATCGTTGAAGAAATCCCTGAAATCATATTCCAATCTTCTGATAGAGATAGAGTCATTTCCTCAATCTCAAATCCAGTGAGTGTAGAATATCCGCCCATATCACCAAATCGAATCCAATACCCTGTTCCATTTTCTAAGTTGGTTTCCAAGTTATAACCATTGTCAAAAGAATAAAGTGTATTTACTATAGCATCAGGAAAAATATATTGATAATCACTGTTTTCCATCACTAAGGGTAGTCCTACTGTGACCCAATCACCGGAGTATGCCAACATCATATCCATGGTAGGATCTTGCCAGTCATTGGTGATTTGTCCTTGATAAATTTCCTTGCTACTGGATGAATAGGATTGAATCAAAACGATTGCATGTAAATTCTCCATGTCCCATGAAGGATCTAAACTGAAATGATGTGAGAACGAACCTGTTTCTCCTTCAGCATACAAATTGAATTCTTCACTTTCATAACCTTCTACTGTTGCAAAATAATTTGAATTATAAAAATAAGAAAGCATAAATACAATTTTATTATCGCTTGTGGTAATATCCCCAGTCATTGTTATATCAGCAACTAAATCTAATCCACCATCATTTTGATTCAAATAAGTGACAAAATCCATTTGAACGGGACTGTTATCATTAATCAAATCGTTGTAAACATTTTGATAAGAGGGATACATATTGGTACCACCCCCGATGACATCAGTATGTCCATTGAATTCAACGTGAGGGATTCCCCCTACATTATACATCCCTGCCCGTTGTGAATATCCGGGACTGATATGTCCATCACTTTCCCAAATGAGTGGAATTACATTCGGGTGATTGTTATAAAGCTGTTGAAGCCCGGCCCGGGCGTCTGGACAGTACCCTCACCAAGTAGCTGTAAATACTTCCCCTACGACGGAAATTTGAGTTCCGAATAAAAGTACGTTACAAAATAAACTGATTGTGATTAAGAATTTCTTCATTTTATGCTCCTTTTTTCATTGGACATGCTGCTTTAATGTAATATTCCCTAAAAATCTTTTAATACTTACAAAGCCATCGGAAAATACATCATTTCTTTTAAATTAAACCATACTTTTTATTGAACTATATCAATTCCCAAGAGGTGCATGCAACCGGTTAGACTGAAAAACTCTGTTGTCTTCAACAGATTGGACCATGGTAATCACATGAAAGAATGGATTTTCATCCGAAAAATTCTCTGGTTTTAAGAGAGATATTTGTGATTTATACATCTCATCCTTAATAAGTGAACTGAATTCAGTACTTGAATTCAGATCTCTCATGACCTGCATATGAATCAGCTCACCGTTGAAAGCTGCATATTCTATACTGTCCTCAACAACTACTGCCCAAATCTTCACTGCATCATTGATTGTATTAAACGGTCGCACTTCCAAATCAACAATAATGCTGTCACCACTAGCTGATAGATCATAAGTGTGTCCCAAATACATGTCACTTTCCTGTGCAATTTCAGATAAAACGATGCTATTTGCATTATTCTCTACAGGACCTTGCCCATTCAAAATGTGAACACCATTAACGACAACCACAGGACAAAATAGAACGCTATACATTGTCCGTCTTAGTTCAACATCAGCCGGATTGTAATCATACATAGGATCAATTGGCAGCGGTGAGTTCCAGTGATATCGAATCATAGTTATATCTTGGTTATGGTCATGCATAATTTCATCCAACACATGGTTTACTGGTACACAGGGAGTACAACCCACATTTGTGAATACTTCCACTAAAACCGCATTAGCTTCTTCACAATTATTTGATTGATCAACATCACAATATCCACAACTATCAACCACGGCATTCCCCCCCCAGTCTCCTGAACAGTCCTGAACACAATCATTGCTGGAATCATCATCGCAAACATTACATTCATCTAAATATGCTAATCCTCCACATTCGCCATTACAATCCTTTATCGTTCCGTCCGGATATCCTGGACAGGCACAATCATCATTTCCATTACACACTCCGCAATCATCAAGGAT
>CAZBZK010000105.1:0-5358 GCA_964496365.1 uncultured bacterium | reverse complement strand
TTTAAAGACACATCTGGACCATCCTTAAATATATTAATTAAACTAATGTCTGTTGTATCATTGGTCATTGCACCATTGATCTAGACGGGAGATAAAAATGAGATATTATGAAACATTGTATATTGTAAACCCGAGCTTTGAAAATGATCAGGTGACAAAAATTATTGATTCTGTTACAGGCGAACTTGAATCGAATAAAATAAAAGTTATTAATCATTATGTCTGGGGGAAGAAGCATTTAGCTTATCCCATTCAAAAACACAGATATGGTAATTATATAATAATTCATTTTGAAAGCGAGAACCGCCAGTTTTTACTGGATTTTGATTCGTCTTTAAAATTAAACAATTCTATTATGAGACACCAAACCGTTCGATTAGATGTTAAACCTGATGTTGTGGTTCAAGAGGAGATCATTGCTGAAAATGAAATGGTTGAGTCTGAAGAAAATTTAGCAGACCAAGAAGGTGCTCAAGATAAGCCTATTGATTCAGAGTCCAGCGATGATTTTGAATTAAAAAGTGACGAAGACCCAAAGCCCAATACAGAATCGGAGATGGTACAATCAATTGAAGAAGAAACCAAGGAATTAACACCCGAAACAGAAGAGGAGGAGTAACTATGGCCATGGTAAATAAAAAGAAATATTGTTATTTTAAAGAAAACGGTATCACAGAAATTGATTACAAGGATGTGAGGCTTTTAAAGCGGTTTATTTCAGAACAAGGAAAAATTATGCCACGGAGAGTCACCGGATCCAGCGCCAGAATGCATCGAAAATTGGTTAAATCCATAAAGCGAGCTCGAAACATTGCTCTCATACCCTTCACTAATTTGAATCAGGAGGGTTAATCAATGGACGTTATACTATTAAAAGACGTTGAATCTCTGGGAACCGCAGGGGATGTGGTTCAAGTGAAGCCGGGATTTGCCAGGAATTATCTCGTTCCTCGTGGACTTGCTTTGAGAGCATCAAAGCAAAATTTGGCTGTAGCTGAGGAACGGAAAAAAGTGATTAGAGCGAGAGCTGGAAGGGCTCAGAGAGCGTTTGCTAATTTAGCAAAATCTATTCAAAAGGCGGAAATTACTATAGAAGTTCAAGTTGGCGAAGAAGAACGGATGTTTGGTTCAGTAACCAGTCAAGATATTCACGAAGCTTTGTCAAAAAAGAAAATAACCATAGATCGTCACGCTATTCAACTTGAAGAACCCATTAAAGCCCTCGGGGTTTATACAGTTCCGGTTAAGGTGTCTAATGATTTAATTCCGGAAGTGAAAGTATACGTTATAAAAGCAATTTAACGTTGGAAAACGTCACTCGATAATTTCCACAGAGAATATTCTTGGATTATTTCGCCGTCTCGTTCTGATGACAGATCAGTGAGAAACTGGATATTATCCCAATAATCTGATAAAAACGAAGGGGATGCTCTTCCTTTTCCGATAAACAACATTTCTGTTCCAGATAGGGCATCCATGGGATATAAAAAAGAATATAACGTGCGGTGGTACCGAATAGATAAGCACACGGCCTCTTTTTCCGGTTTTAAATAAAAATTCACCATGGATGGAATTTGATAGTTATTTGCAGAAATACGGAATGTGTTTAGGTCAGGATGTTGAGTGAGGTATTCATCAAGTTGATTTAAAAGACCGGTATAGATAAAATATCTATTTGTTGTATCAGATTTTCCTTTTAAAGGGACAAAAGGGTAAAAGGTTTGAACAGTGATGAGTAGAATCAAAAACAACGAAAATCCCCATTGAAAAAATAGTCTCTTTTTATATTTCCAAATATTTTCTCCCAGATGGATTGAAAACAAAAATATTCCGCCATAAAAAATAGGAGCCGGCCAATTCAATTCAAATCTTGAAAACAAGGAATGGGATACAAAATAAACGAGAGGGACGATAGTAATACAACCAAAATAAAATAATTGAGTCGAATGCTTCACATCATTCTTAAAATTAAAAAATGAATATTTGACAGAGAGGGTAACGATAAAATAAAACAAGACGGGACCTAAAAGTAGAGCTGTGCCACTCCACAACTCAATAAACGAGTTGATGGTTCCGGCTCTTGCAATATGGCTTCCTTGATAGGTAAAGAATGCCCATTTATGTTGATAATTCCAAATTAAAAAAGGTAGGAATATTAGGAATGCAATCAAAAATGAAGCATAAAACCGATATTCTTTTAAATGTGTTCTGTTTTTTGCGTTTATTACCGGAAAGAGAAACATACCTAAGGCGATAAAAAAAACAGAAATTTTAGATAAAAATGCCAAGCCCAGAAAAACACCAGCGGAGTAAAAATAAATGGTGTTGATAAAATATGCCTTATAATAAAAGCAAATTGCGAGCAACGCAAAGAAAGCCAACGGTGCATCTGGAGTTGTAACCACTCCGTTTGTATGGAATAATATATTTATCCAAAATGTAACAAACAGTACGAAACCGATGTCACGATTAAATTCGTTTATTCCAAACCGGAAGAGGAACCATGACATAAACCCATACATTAATAAACCAACTATTCTAGTTCCAAATCCATTTTCTCCACATAAAACAGTTCCAACTTTTATCAACCAACCAACGACCGGACCATGATCAATGTAGCCCCAAGATAAATGACGGGCATACATGGCGTAATATGCTTCATCATCAATAACCATGGTTTTTGTGATAAACAAAAGGCGGAGGAGAAAGAGCCCAGAAAAAAAAATAAGGAGAAATAGAATTCGACGATTCATTTAGGGTTAAATTTAATGAATCTTGATAAATAAAATCTTTTAAAATCAGCCGTTGTTTTTATTGACTGATGAATAAAATGACACCTATTATTATGACCATGTATGCAGACATCGCTTTCCCAATCTCAAGCTATAATGTTTTTACTTATTCTGTTCCGGGTGAATTTAGGGACAATATAGGAATAGGCAGTCGAGTGCGAGTGCCTCTTGGGAATAGAAGCACAACGGGTATCGTGATCAATTTTCCCAAAAGACTACAATTTAAAGGTACCATCAAGGCAATTACCAATCTTGTGGATCAGAATCCGGTATTGGACCCACCGCTTTGGGAGCTTATTCAATGGATGAGCACTTATTATTTTACTCCCATTGGAAAAGTAGCAAAAACAGTATTACCCCAAAAAATGTCCAGTCAGTTTTCTCCACCTAAGAGATGGCTAGTGGAAATAGAAAGTAAAAAAACAGAATTAAATCCAGCTTCAGAATTAGAAAAAACTCCTGCACAAAAACGGATTTATGATTTTTTAGTTACCCAAAAAAACAAAATACCCGTTCGTGAATTATCCTCTATGGCAGCAAACCCACTTCAAATTTGCAAAGCGTTGGAAAAAAAAGGATTGGTTCAGATGACCTCCATAGAATCCATACCTGATGTAACGGGATTTACGTTTGACCCAATTAAAAAAAACGTGGCTTTTTCTGAATCACAACAAGTGGTTTTGGATACATTACTCCCACAAATTAAAAAGAAAAAGTTTAGTTCAAATTTATTACACGGAGTAACCGGAAGTGGTAAAACAGAAATTTATATTGAATCCGTTCGGAAATGCCTTCAATCAAATTTATCTGTGATTATTTTGCTTCCTGAAATTTCGCTAACGCCCCAAATCGCCGGAAGGTTTTCTGCAGAATTTGGTGAAAAAGTGGCGTTATGGCATTCTAAAATGACGCATGGAATTCGGGTTTGGACATGGAAAAAAATTTGTTCCGGAGAATGTAAAGTTGTTATTGGTGCCCGAAGTGCTGTGTTCACTCCTGTTAAAAATCTTGGATTAATTATTGTGGACGAGGAACAGGAAACTGCATTCAAACAGGAATCTCCTGCACCTCGTTATCACGCCAGAGAAGTGGCTCTTATGCGGGGAAAACTCCATGATGCGGTTGTGGTTTTATCCAGTGCAACACCCAGCTTGGAAAGCTATTACAACCGAGCCTTGGGGAAACACGAACCATTATCTTTACCCGAGCGGTTTGGAGGTGCTTATTATCCTCAAGTGTACGTAGTGGATATGAAGGAAGAAAAAGAAGAAACGGGAAAACCAGAACAAATTTTATCAAGCCATCTTTTTCAAAAAATTAACGAACGAATATCCTCAAATGAGCAAATTATATTATTACATAATCGTCGTGGATATGCTCCCGTATTACGATGCTTAGATTGCGGAATTATTTTTGAATGTCCTCAATGTGAATTACCATTGACTTTTCATAAAACAGGAATGAAATTACATTGTCACGTGTGTAAAACTGTTAAACCTAAAATTCCGGATATTTGTGTTTCATGTGAAGGCGCACATTTAAAATTATTTGGCATCGGAACTCAAAAAACGGAGGAATATTTAAAGAACATATTTCCCGATGTATCCATTGCAAGATTAGATACTGATACGGTTAAAGGTACTCGTTCGTTAACCACTCAATTGAAAAAATTTAATCGTAAGGAAACTCAAATTTTATTGGGAACTCAAATGATTGCTAAAGGATTGGACTTTGAAAATGTAACCCTTGTTGGAATTATAAATGCCGATACTGGATTATATATTCCAGATTTTAGAGCAGGGGAAAGAGTGTTTCAGCTCATATATCAAGCTTCCGGCAGAGCGGGTCGCCATAAAAAACCAGGGGAAGTAATCATTCAAACGTATCAACCTGAAAATCCCGTGATTCAGTGTGCATCTACTCTTAATTTAAAAAAATATTATAACATCGCTTTGAGTGAAAGAAAATTACTGCATTATCCTCCCTTTAGCTGGATGTGTAAAGTGGAATTTTCCGGAAAATCCAAAGAAAAAATAGATGCGGTCAGCAAGGAGACCGCTCGAAAGCTCACACCCTATTATAAAGGATTAAACATGTTAGGACCTTCTCCTTCTTACCGTGAAAAAATTGGTGCAAACTATAGACAACTCATTATATTCAAATCTCAAAAAGAGAAAGACCCGAACGGAAAAAAACTACATCAATTCTTGAAATTGAATTTTCCTGAAAAAAAATTAAATGCTTCAAAATCCGTAACGATTCAATTGGATGTTAATCCTGTTTCTATGGTGTGATATGAATACAACTACAAAACCAATTCTGTTTATCATGAGCATTTCCTGTTATCTATTCAGCCAATCATACTATTCAGGTTTATCCGCATGGTACAGCCCAATAACCCTTTCTTTCGGTGGTGGTGGGTCTTTACTTAATGAACAGGAAGCAGATAGGCAAAACCCGGCATTTCTTGGAAAAACTGATATGCAAAATGTGTTTCTGGACATCGTTACCTACCCTGCTGATGTAAATTCAAAACATCTTGGATGGATCATCCCGAAAAACAAGA
>CAZBZK010000104.1:0-5407 GCA_964496365.1 uncultured bacterium | reverse complement strand
TTTTTTCCTACCCTTCATTAGAGAGAAGAATAAGAACTAATTGGTAAAGTTTAAGGATAATTCTTTTAGGAAGCAATAAAAAGAAATTTTTGTGTTTTTACCGTCTTGAATACAATTTTGACAATAATCTTAACAGTTCAAGATAAAGCCAAATCAAAGTAACCAATAGACCAAAAGCACCATACCATTCCATATATTTTGGAGCACCTTTTTCAGCACCTTCCTCTATAAAATCAAAATCTAAAACCAAATTCATTGCAGCAATTCCTACCACAATGAGGCTAAACAGAATACTCATATTAGAATTTCCATGAATCAGAGGAACTCCAACACCAAAAAACCCTAATATAAAACTGGCAAAGTAAACAAAAGCAACCCCGCCGGTGGCAGCAGTGATTCCTAATTTCAGATTTTCAGTAGGTTTAATTAATCCTGAACGATATGCCAACAATAATGCACCTAATGTCCCAAATGTTAAAAAGACTGCTTGATTTACAATTCCCGGGTACATGGACTCAAATGTGCGAGATATTCCACCGAGAGCCAATCCCTCTAAAAGTGAATATGCTGGAACAGTATAAGGTGCTAGGTGCGTTTTAAAGACTGTAATCAATGCAAGGATCAATCCCCCAATAATACCGATTATCATCAATCCGTTTGCCCTGGGATCACCCAAAGGAAGATTCCAAGTATAAACAGCAGTTACCATGAGAAGCAGTAAAGACAATGCAGTTTTGTGGACAGTTCCCATGATGGTCATGGATTCTGTTGACGCTACAGTAAATTGTTTAAAAGTGTTTGATGACAGTGCTGGATTTCCAGAGCGAAGTGTTAAGTGATTATTCATAAAATCCCCACAATTTAAAAATTGATTTTTTCGTGCAGTACGTCACTAATTTTTTCTTGAGAAATCCTTATTTGCTTCATAGAATCACGGTCCCTCAAGGTAACTGTGCCATTGTCAATGGTTTCATGATCCACCGTAATCCCAAAAGGCGTGCCTGCTTCATCCTGCCGTCTATATCGTCTTCCTATAGAGCCACCTTGATCAAAAAATGCACTAAAATGTTTTCGAAGGTCTTTAACAATTTTCTCAGCAATTTCAGGAAGTCCATTTTTATTTACAAGGGGAAATACTGCACAGGTGATTGGAGCGAGTGAAGGATCTAATTTTAACAGTACTCTTTTTTCTTGTTGAACGTCTTCTTCAGTATAGGCATCTACCAAACAAGTGAGAAATGTTCGATCCACTCCTGCTGAAGACTCCACAACTGCAGGAACATATCGTGAATTTGTTTTTGGATCAAAATAATTCAATTTTTTCTTGCTGTGGGTTATGTGTTGATCCAAATCAAACGTCCCTCGATCGGCGATTCCTTCTAATTCTGACCAACCAAAAGGGAACTGGTATTCAACATCAAAACACGCAGAAGAATAGTGTGCTAATTCATCGTCACCGTGTGGTCGTAGTCTTAATTTATCTTCGGTGATTCCCAATTGAATGAACCAATTCATCCGTTCTTGATTCCAATAGTCCAGCCAAGTTGACGATTCATCAGGATGAACAAAAAATTCCATCTCCATTTGTTCAAATTCTCTAGTTCTAAACAGAAAATTCCCTGTTGTAATTTCATTTCGAAATGCTTTACCGATTTGGGCGATTCCAAAAGGAATTTTTTGTCTTGAAGTTGTTTGAACATTGTTAAAATTAACAAAAATTCCTTGAGCAGTTTCAGGTCGAAGATACGTTACATTTTTGTCATCATCAATGGGTCCAATAGATGTTTTAAACATCAAATTAAATTGACGTGGCTCCGTCCAGTTTGTCTGTCCGCAATGCTTACAAGGTTTTTCCAAATTAATGTGGTCGGCTCGGTACCGGCTTTTGCATTGTTTACAATCAACCATTGGATCATGAAAATTGGAAATATGCCCGCTGGCTTCCCAAACATTTGGGTGCATCAAAATGGAGGAATCCATCCCTACAACATTTTGTCTTTCAGTTACCATGAATTTCCACCAGTGATCCTTGATTCGTTTTTTCATTTCTGTTCCCAAAGGACCATAATCCCATGTAGAACCCAACCCTCCATAAATTTCAGAACTTTGAAAAATGAATCCCCTTCTTTTACATAAGGAAACGATGTTTTCTATAGATTTCAGATTCATGGGTAATCGATGATTTTATGACAGTGAAAAGACGGAGAGGTAAAATTAAACACCGTTATTTTAAATAGCGAAGCGTTATCGAAAGAGGACGTATATCCACCACAGATCAAAACCGACTCCATAACGTCATCATTATTGGAGGTAACATAGCTTAATATTATACTGAATGTGCATTAAGTTTGAAACTCTTTCAATTCCTTTTCAATTTCTTTATCAAAAGGAATGTCAGAATTTGCATCGGAAGAAGACTGTGAAATGGGAGATGGATTTTTCATAAAATGGACATAAAAACCGAATGCCGCTAAAGCCAATAATGGCGGTGTTACCCAAACAGCGAGATTAATTCCCTTTGTGCTTGGTGTGGATAAAATTCTTTCTCCATAAATGGATGAATAATGATTAAGAATAAATTCTTTTGATTTTCCATTTTTAACAAATTCATCTATTTCTTGTTCCATTTGGTCATGACCGTGGTCATAAACGGTTCCACTCCAACAACAGGGAGCCATGAGAGATATTTTTATGTCTTTGACCAGGTTTTCATTCGTTTCAGTTGCCAACAAAGGTATAATGAAAATAAGTGGGAGCATAAATTTCATAAAGGCAACTCTATAAAAGGATAAATTCCCTCAATTGTGGGTTTTACCCCAACAAAATCTTTTTGAAGTGGACTCACTATTTTTTCCGTTTTCTTCTTTTTCGTTTAGGAGCTACTCTTTTTTTATTAATGAGCTCTACAGCATCCTCTAAGGTTAGAGAATCTTGAGACAGAGATTTTGGAAGAGAAGCATTTACTTTTCCGTCGGTAACATATGGACCGTATCGTCCATCTTTCAACACAAGGTTTTCTCCCGTGTCCGGGTGAGTTCCTAAAGAGGATATTTCGGTGGATTTTTTATTTCTTGCATTCAATGCTTCTATCGCTTCTTCTAAGTTTACGTTCAAAGGTGTCGGCGGCGGTTTTAATGGTGCTGTTAATCTTCCACTGCGAATATATGGACCATATCTGCCGTAATCTGCTGTTACAGGATCTCCCGTGTCCGGATGATTCCCAAGGGTTTTTGGTAATCCGATTAACTGAATGGCAAATTCGAGTTCCACTTCTCCCATGTCCATTCCTTTGGGTAAAGATTTTCGTTTTTTTGTGTCAGATAATTCAACATAGGGTCCGTATTGTCCGTTTTTTAATAAAATTAACTCCCCTGTTTTTGTATCTTTTCCTAATTCAGTAGAAGAGGGTTCCGAAGGTGTGCTTAAAATTTCTTTTACTTTTTTTTCTGATAAATCACCGAGAGCATAATCACGTGGAATAGATCGGCGGGTTTTTTCACCAGCATCAATATAGGGACCATATCGACCTAATCTCGCAACCAATTCATTACCATTTTGGGAGGGAATTGGCATGGTGCATGCTTTCCGAATATCAATGATTTCCTCAAGCATTTTTTCCAGTCCTTTGTCTTTTTCATTACCAAAATAAAATTGATTCATGAAGGGAATTAACTCTAATTCACCCCTTGATATTTGATCCAATCGATCTTCCATTTTTGCAGAAAAATCAATATCCACCAAAGTTTCAAAATGGTTTTCTAATAATTGAGTCACGGCTACAGCGACATAAGAAGGAATCAACAATCGTTTATTAAGATTCACATAATCTCTATTTTGAATCGCACTGATGATTGCCGCATAGGTTGAAGGTCTGCCAATTCCCCTGGCTGCCATTTCTTTAATAAGTGATGCTTCGGAAAATCTAGGTGGTGGTTTGGTTGTGTGAGATTCAACGTTTAATTTTTCGCAGGATAATTCATCACCAGTATCCATAATCGGTAATACGGTTTCGTCAGATTGGGTTTTTCTTCGAGGTTGGCTCTCCACATAAGCCAGTCTATATCCTGGAAATTTAATCACCTTTCCCACGGCTCGAAATACCGCTTTTTGGTTTTTTATGAGGACAATGGTTCTGAGTAGTTTGGCTGGTTTCATTTGGCAAGCTAAGGTTCTCAGTTGAATCATCTGATACAAATTTGCTGCATCTTGCCCTAAAGTCCGTTCTACTTCATCCACAGATTTGATGGAACTTCCAGCCGGACGAATTGCCTCGTGAGCTTCCTGAGCATTTTTTACCTTTGATTTATAAAAAACTGGTTTTTCAGGAAGGTATTGTTCTCCAAATTCGGATTTAATTTTATTTCTTGTGGATTGAATGGCTTCATTGGATAACTGAACTGAATCCGTTCTCATATAAGTTATGAAACCATTTTCATATAGTTTTTGAGCGGTAATCATGGTTTGTCGGGCAGAGAATCGGAGTTTTCTACCTGCTGCTTGTTGGAGGGTACTTGTGATAAAAGGCGGAGGTGGATAATTTGTTTGAGGTTTTTCCTTCTTATCTATCACAGTCCATACCCCAGTAGAAATTTCATCTACCAAGGCTTTCGCCTGAGATTCAGACAACATCATGACTTTACTATTTTTTAAATTTCCTGTGTAGGGATCAAAGTCTTTGCCAGAAGCCATTTTCATATCAGACAAGGAATAGAGGACGGCCTCAAAAGATTCATTCTTCTTTGTGAGTAAGTCTGCCTTTAAATCAAAATAAGTAACGTCCTTGAATTTCATTCGTTCACGTTCTCTATCCACCAGAATTTTAACTGCCGCTGATTGTACCCGACCAGCGGACAATGACGCTTTTAAATTTGAGAGTGTTTTCTGAATAGTACTCCATAACAATGCCGAAATTTTATATCCAACTAAACGATCAATAATTCGCCGAGCTTTTTGAGCTTCAACCAAATCAAAATCCAATTCACGAGGATGATTCATTCCTTCTCTAACTCCTGAACGGGTTATTTCAGTAAACTGAACCCGCTTTAATTGAGCATTCGGCACTTCTTGTGATAGATGATAAGCAATGGCTTCTCCTTCTCGATCGGGGTCAGTGGCTAAATATACTGTAGAGGCAACTTTTGCTTTTTGTTTTAGCGATTTTAGAAAATCCTTTTTGTCTGAATGAACTTCCAACTTGATAGCAAAATCATTTTCAACATCCACAGCTAATTCTTTTCTGGGCAAATCTTTAAAGTGTCCTACACAGGAGATCACATCAAAATCCGTTCCCACAAATTTAGAAATGGACTTTATTTTGGAAGGAGATTCAACTATTATTAACGATTTTTTTGACATAACGACGGCGAATTTAATTTATTCGAATGAAAATAAAATATACTTTCATATT
>CAZBZK010000103.1:0-5427 GCA_964496365.1 uncultured bacterium | reverse complement strand
ATCCAAACCAGCTTATCATTGAAGGGACTATTTTTGGATTTTCAGACGGATACGATTCAGTGGACACAATTGAGCCTGGGAATGGTTATTGGGTCAGGAGTAACGGGAATGGAATTATAGTTTTTCAAAATTTATAATTTGTTTATAGAAACTTTTGTCATTTTGATGACGAACGAAGTAAGGGAAAAGATTCTTAGGCATTAATTTACCCACAACTATTTGAGATTCTTCTTCACAAAATGGAAGATCAGAATTGCAATAAAGCAGGAATATCTTATTATCAAAATCTATTAGTAAATTTCGGTTTTTCTAAAATTGACGAAATAACCAAATGAGACTAATTTTTATCCTGCTATTTCTTGGTGGAATTTCCTTTAATCCCCATCTTATCGCACAACCGGAGGATTACAGTCTTGAACTCATAGATCGAATCTGGTTTCCATCTCGAGAATGGAGTTCGGGAGATACAACCGGAGGTTCGGATGTGTGGGGATACAGATCCCCAAATGGTGAAGAATATGCAATTATGGGAGTATTGGAAGGAACAGCATTCGTCAGGGTCTCCACCATGGAAGTGATTGACATTATTCCGGGACCTCAAAACAACGATTATTATTATCACAGAGATATTAAAACGTATGGTCATTATGCTTATGTAGTTCATGAAATGACAGGGCTTGGTTATGGAATGACCGTGATTAATCTCGAAAACCTACCCAATAGTGTTGAGTTGGTCCAATCCTATGTACATCCCGGAAATGTGCGTTCCCATAATCTATCTATTGACACAGCAACCGGTTACGCATACATCGTGAGACAGGCTTATGATGGGTTTCGCATCGTTAATCTGGAAAACCCGGAAGAACCGGATGATATCAACATGGTCAGCACTCCGGACATTCATGATGTCTTTGCCCGAAATGACACCGTTTATGTGGCTGAAGGAAACAATGGCACATTCTCCATCTGGGATGTATCGGACAAAATGGATCCTGTGATGCTCACTCGAGTTTCCTTTCCCAACAGTGGGTATGTCCATAATATTTGGCCCACCGATGACGGAAAATTTGTGATGACAACAGAAGAAACGGTGAACAAAACCCTCAAAATGTGGGATATCCAAAATATGAATAATGTATCCCTTTTAGGAGAATATTTAGGGGAGAATAACCTTGCCCATAATTCTCACATTCGTGGAAATTTTGCCTATATATCCCATTACACTGTAGGAGTGAAAATTGTGGATATCAGCAATCCCCAAAATCCTATTGAAGTTGCAGGTTATGACACTTACGGAGAAAATGACATCGGCGATTTTTACGGTTGTTGGGGGGTATATCCATTCACATTAAATGATTTTGTTTATGCAAGTGATCTGGAAGGATATCTCACCATTCTGAAGTTCAATCATCCAGAAATTCCGGTAGCATTGTCCGTAAATTATGCATCAGATTGGAATATGGTTGGGCTTCCAGTTTTGAATTATAATACTTCATACGATTTAATTTTTCCCGATGCAATTGAAGGAACTCTGTATTCTTTTCAAGACGGTTATATTCAAGAAAATGAACTTATAAATGGTAAAGGGTATTGGCTTCGCTTTTTCAATCAAAGTACGACCGTATTTACCGGGGAAAATATGAATTCTCTGACCATCCAGTTAAGCGAAGGATGGAATTTAATCACCGGGATTACACAGACTTTTTCAGTCAGCTCAATATATGATCCACTTGAAGTCATCATTACAGAAACTGTTTATGGTTTTGATGAAAGTTATATTCCTGCGGATTTTCTGATTTCAGGAAGAGGATACTGGATGAGAAGTAATGGAATCGGAGAAATTTTTCTCGTTCCATAAAAAGTATAGGGTAATAAAATGATACATTTTCTACCAATTTCAATTTAATTTCTGACCACTTAATTAATATGTTTCAAAGGAATTTCATGGTTAAACTTATCTTTTCAATTTTCATAGTTTTATGGTTAAACGGTTGTGCTTCAAACACCCAAAATGAAAATCGGTTGACTCTTGGAACGGTTCAAGCTCATGTTACAAAAGGACAAAACCAAGCAGAAATTTTAAAATCGTTAGGCTCCCCAAATATCATTACAAAGGATTTTCAAGGAAATGAAGTGTGGACTTACGATCGAATTTCTAAAGAAAGTCATTCTAAAGGTGGCATTGGCTTTCTTCTATTTAATCCAGTTACATGGTTTGGAGGGGGTGCTACTCAATATAATAAATCCAGTTCGTCTTCAAAATCATTAACCGTCATAATCACCTTTGACAAACACAAAAATGTTCTTGATTACTCATTTCAAAGTCTGGAGTATTAAAAAATGCGATACATAATTCGACCAAAATCAATATATGGAAAAATGTTTCAATTTGTTTTAATTGGTTACCTCAGTTTTAATGTGAGTGGGTGTGCAGCTTCACGACCAGAAAAACCTCCAACCTCTGTGGCTAGGGCATTAGAAACTCGAACATATTCCGAAGATTTATCCACGGTTTTAAAAGCGTCTATCAATGCCTTGCAAGACATGAATTATACGATTGATGTATTGAATTCTGACGTTGGATTAATCACAGCAAGTCGAACTACAGAACAAGAACAATCTAAACTGGACTATGAACAGGAAACGGAAGAACTTTCTGGATTTCAAAAATTTTGTATCGGTGCAGGAGTATTTCTCTTATTCGCCATAATTTTCTCTGCAATCTTAGGAGGAGATGGTAATAACAATGGATGGAATAATCAAAATGATAATGATGAAAAAGGTCCAGTTGTTTATCGTTACAAAGTTACAGTAAATCTTAATGAATTGACTAATACAGAAACCCAAATTCGGGTTAGTGCATCTGGCGAAGCTGAACAGGACGGTTCCATAATTCAAACCGGAGGTGTTCATGAACCAGAATTTTTTCAGAAATTCTTTGCTGGAATGAGTACTGCACTTTTTCTGGAATAGCCCATAAATTATTCCCTTGTCCAAAATCATAGTATAGGGTAAACTGTTATGTAAAGATTAGACAGGGATCCATGAGAAGATTCTTCTTCTCATTTTGTATTATATTTTCTTTGTTGATGGCACAGTGAACATTGGTTGTAAATACATCTACCAGTGATGATGAGTTTGTCATCGCTTCCATCGTCCAGCTTTATTTCAACAACTCCTCCGATTCCCTGTTCATTCAGACTCCCGGTCATACCTACTCCTACACAGTCTCAGAAATAGAATCCATAAATTTTGGTGGACATATTCAACCTGAAAGATCAACTGGTAAACACACTGGTTCATAAAGATTTGGATGTGGGGACACATCAAGTGAACTGGGACGGAAGAACATCATCAGGAATTTTATCAGGAAGCGGGATTTATATTTACAGAGTTTCCTTAAATGATAAACAGTATTCCAGGAAAATGATTTTGTTGAAATGAAAAACTTGTTTCATTCGAAAATCAGAGAAACTGTCTCCCTGAGTAATGGAGCGAAGCGAAATGTTATCGAAGGGTTTCTAAAGAGTGAATTCAATATCCTTCTTTGATCCTCCTACATCCCGATTCTCGGGATTACGGTGGACAAGTAACGCTCCGCTACTCAGAATGACAAATTTGTTAAAAAACTAATTCGAGGAAAACCGAAGTTTTCTTGAAATCAATTGACTAAACATCATCCAATCACCCATAAAACTGTATAAAGGATATTGAAACGTAGCCGGTTTATTTTTCTCAATGAAAAAATGCCCTGTCCAGGCGAAACCGTAGCCCAGTAAAAAACCTGTGGGAACCCACCAGAAATTTCCCGTTAATGTTAGTTCACCCAGACATACCAACCCGCACCAAGACCCGATGAAGTGAAGCAGTTTTGTCCCCGGCTTTGAATGTTCACTAAGATAATAAGGGTAAAATTCTTTGAAACTTTTGACCTTCATAATTCAGGTTATTTTATAAAAGTCATTTTGATATATCCGTCTGTATATTTATTGAACAAGTGATTTTTTTCAAATTAACTTAATACCCAATAATAGTGATATTTCCAGAATTAATTGCCCGAATCCAATACCCATACCCCGGTTCTATGGTTTCAGCTTCAAAATAGCTACCGTCAAAACCGTAAACCGTGCCGGGAATAATAATGTTGCTTTCATCGACGATTGTGTTCACATCCACCGGTGAGGAAATACTGCCAATGAGGTTCCATCCCTCTGCGAGTGATATGGTTAAACCATCAATCGGAGTCCCATTAAATGTAGTACTACCCGCATTTGAAAATCGTAACCAGTAACCGATTCCTGAGGTTAGGATAGTCTCAGGAAAATAGCCACCCTCAAAAGAATAAAGTGTTCCTTCTGTTGATTCGGGAAACAAAATATTGTAAGATGTGTCTTCGATTTCAAGAGGTAAACTAACAAGATTCCAACCTGCACTATGTTCCCATTCCAAGCTTGAATCAAGGATCAACGAGGGCTGATCATTGGTAATACAATGTATTCCACCCCCTGACAGATTCACTTCCGGGGTAAATAATAAAATAACATCATGATCTGGAAATAGATATTCCAACATTTCCTGTGCTTCATTATCCCATTCAGGTACGTTATAAGCATTTCCAATTATCGCACCATCTATCTGTAACCAATTCACATAGATTGCCGGAATGATCCAATTATAATAATTGATATATCCCGGCATATTCATCCGAATGACATGTAAACCACTGTTTTCAATTGTTTCTGCCGCCGCATCATAAATCCAAGCATCTTCATCATTGGGGTCCGCATACTGGGAAACTACAACGGTAGAATCGTTGATAAAGCGGGCTACACCATCAATATGCCCGGTGGTAACATCGTACGGGGAATGCCCGTAAGTCCAGATGATTTGATCAAGTCCCCAAATATCCATTAGGTACACTTCCAGAGCTGATTGATCTAAGCTTGGATTTCTGTCAATCCAGCAATCCCAATTTGAAATAAGAGTTCCCGTACCATTAAATTCAAGGTTTCCTCTTTCCATAATAAAACCAATCGTTTCACACGGTAAATCAAGCCATTGAGCAATTATACACGGGATTTCGTTATCTTCTTCATAATTGGGTTCTAATCCACCCCATGAGTCGAATTGCATATTATGAATTATAAGGTGATTATCAGATTCTACATAAACAGGACCGTTATCTCTTAACCAGGCATTATTATGTGCTTGAATATGATAAATAACAGAATCAGGATTACCACCATGATTTTGGATTTGATTTTGTGCATTATTCAAATGATTTTGATTTTGGACAATTAAGTGTACAGTTTCATAGTTCTGAATGGTACTGATTGTTTCTGCCATTTCCGGTCTCATCCAATGTTCAAACTGAAGAGGCCATTGCAGCCAGATCCCATCCTGTGGTTCCCACTCTGCAGGAATCCG
>CAZBZK010000102.1:0-5435 GCA_964496365.1 uncultured bacterium | reverse complement strand
TGATCTGACTCTTTTCCTCAATGAGGGATGGAATCTGATTTCAGGAATTTCATCCACTGTTGAGATCGGATCCATTTATGACCCTGATGAAATTATCATTAGTGGTACCTTTTTTGACTTTGAAGATGGGTATAATACTGTAAACCAATTAACTCCCGGAGGTGGATACTGGATGAGAACCAACACACAGGGAGAAATTTTTATAATCCAGTAGTGAATCTAAGTTGTACAAAATTATAGTCTATTTATCTTTGAAAAAAAAATAGAATTAGATAAATTGACGGCTTGCCTAGGTGGTATTAATTTTCTATTAAACTAAAAAAGGAAGCCGAATGAAACTAAAATATATTTTGTTAATCCTACCCATATTGATTTGGGTTGGATGTGAAGATAAAGATTCTGAAGTTGATTGCACAACATTAACCACAACATCGGATGAAGCATCTTTAGCTTATTCAACTGCTGTAGCAAATGCACCAGCAGAAGACCATTCTGAACTGTGTTCAGATAATGCAGATGCTTACCAAGCGGGTCTGGATGGCAGCTGCAGTGGATTTGATCAAGCAGGGTTGGATGAAATACAAACCGCTTGTGGTGATACCATTTGCCCATCATTGATCTTAGCATCAGAGGAGGCATCTTCGGCATATTCAACTGCTGTAGCAAATGCACCTGCAGAGGATCATTCTGAACTCTGTTCAGATCATGAAGATGCTTACCAAGCGGGTCTGGATGGCAGCTGTAGCGGATTTGATCAAGCAGGGTTGGATGATATACAAGCTACTTGTGCTGATGCAATCAATTCAATGACCGAAGAAACGATGGATGATTTTTTTGAGGCAATGTTAGCTGGTGATATAGATAGTACAACAGCAATTCACGATCAGTTCGAGAATGCACTTGAATCAGATCCTTCCAATCAAACTGCCAATTTTGGTGCTGCCTTTACAACTCTCGTTTCAATAGGTCAAAATGAATCATTGGAGAGTACAATGAATAGTTGGATGGCTTGCTTAGAAAGTCTTGAAATGGAAGATCCAGCAAGACGTACCCTTTTTCATGAAAACGGATCTATGTTTGGTATTCCAACATCCATCGATGAATTTTCAATTTTCAATGCGACACATATTCTCAGTTATTTACCAATCATTAATTCTCATGAAATCATTTCATTGAGAGGTTATGAAAATGATTGTCTTGAAATGAGTTCTCTTCAGGATTTGTTGGAAGATGCCTTTCTGTCTCAACTTACGGATGCAATCAATCATTTGGATGCAATCGTTGGTAAAGGATTTGTATTTACGATTACTCCAGAAATGATGGGTGATGAATTACAACCACCCATTCATTTAGATGATACAGAAATTTATATCATTAAAAGTATCTTCCACACCTTACGTGCTATGATATATGGCATGATCGCTTATAATGTTGATATACCCTATTATGAATTGATGGAAGAACCAGATTCATCTTACAGCTTTCCATGGTTAGCTCAAGATGCCTCTTTTCTTACCATTCGAGAAGGACAGGAACAGTCCTTACCAAACTGTCACGCCGATCTAAATAGTCTTTTATCTAGCATGGAATCTGGAATTCAGTTTTTACAGTCAGATACCGATACAGAATATGATCTTATAAAAGATGACGAAAGTGAATTAGCTGATATTTTAGTAGAAATAAATGAAGCACGAAGCCTGTTAAACGAAAATTATGAGATGGATGATATGATTATAAACATTGGAAACTTTTTCAACAATCCTCCACAAAATTTGAAGAGTATTCTACCGGGATATACTATCACAGCAGGACCGCAACTCACTTGGGATTCAGCAGATTGCGATACATGGATGGAAAGTTGGGATGTAACCATAGGTGGCTTATTCCCTGAAATGACAACTGAATCCTTTTTTGGAGACATGTCTGAAGAAGATTGTGAAGATATTATGAATCTGGATTTCTCAAGTGATGAAGAATATGAAGGTGAAGAATGATAGACTATATACTCATATTAAAATCAGAGTATTATTTTATAACTTATGTAACGGGATTGATAAATTGATTCAAAACCAATCCACAAAAAATCCACAGTTCTTGGAGTGGTGATCAAAAAACTTCTGCATTTTCTGTTTTGCAAAAGGGAAGGGAAACCTTCCCTTTTTGTTTTTCTGATATCAAATTTAATCCTGAGCAATATGACCTTTGCTCAGTATGGCATAAATGATTGGATCCACCCAGTTAATAATTCTGCAGAAATAGATTCCAACAACAACATACACCTGTATAGCAATTCGCACATTTTATTAATTGATTTTACTGACTCACTAAACATTTTTGAACATAAAAATGGACTTGAGTATAATAAGCGAGTTAGAAATGGGATTTTTAAACTAAAATTTAGTAGAAAACAAATAGTTACTAAAATAGTAGAATCTGAATATTCACTAAATATTCATAATAATTTTAATGAATTCATAATAGGTTATACTAGGACAAAGGGAATGCTTGGTGTCGATTTAAACTTGAAAAAATATTCAAGAATGACCCAGTTATTTCCATCGGTTCAATTTAGTGCTAAATTACATCCCAATTTAAAATTTATCTTAGGCAAGTCGATTTATAGTCATCCTCTAAATCTTCCCATGAGTTATACTGATTTTAAATACAAAATGGATAATGTCCACACCAATCATGAACATTATCACTACGGATTAAAATTTAATGGGGATAAATATTCCATAAACTTTACTTTAGAAGATGATGATTTTGAAATTTATCCATCATCTGCCAATGTAAAGATCCACACTGGTAACAAAAACAAGTCGGTTCTCAATGGAACCGTATTATTAACTAAAAATCATAAGATTAATTGGTATTATTATAAAAAACATTTTCAACTAGGATTAGATTTATATAACAATTCAAATGAATCCTTTTTCACGATCAACAAATATGAAAATAAAAATTCCATGTACTCATTAGGATATCAATTTCTTCTTAAAAAGTATGTGGTTAATATTGATTTATGTAAACGAGATATGGATTTTTTATTTTCCAATAGAAGCCGGCCTGGATTAACCAATATGGATATTGAGGCACTATTTAATAATGCACTTTTCGTTAATAATTTAGACATTGGAAAGATAGACCAGATATCTTGTTCCGTTAGATTTTCAAACAATTCCTCACTCATTTTTTCTCATGCTTTTCAGATTGACTGGCTTATAGATCACTACGATATAGATATGAAAACAAATGGCTGGGCCCTTGGTATTCCGATTCCTAATTATGTTTATGATCAAAACCAAAAAATAATTGGGAAAAAAGCAGTAAATATTAGATTGGAAATGGTTGGAAAATTTAATCAATGGTCTTTATCAGTCTCTTTTTCACAACATATTCCGTATAAAATAATCACTACAGACGAAATTTATACTCCATCTGACTATACAGAAACTGATTCAAGAAAAGAAGAAATTTATGGGGGAGGATTAATGAAGGTTTCCCTGATCCGGTATCTGGATTGATTTCTGAATTGGATATTGGGTTCGGACAAATAGTACAGGGGATTTTCTTGTTATCGATTAAACTCTATATAGTTGACTAAATATCTTTACGGAACTCTAAACTCTGTTCCATTAACTCAAATCCTAATTTTTCATTAATTTTATACATGGGATTGTTTATCTCATTTCCGGTGCGAATTTCCTTAATCCCTTTTGCTTTCAGTTTTTTGATGGATTCCACTTTCAAAGCTGTTGCAATCCCCTGCCTTCTAAATTGTTTTAACACTCCAGTGGACTCTGTATAACCTCTATTTGGTTCACTCATTTTATTGACCTTTACTCTGGTAGAGCCAATGTACTCACCTTTTTTTAGAGCGACCATTTCCACTCCATAGGAATGTTCCTCAAATTCTTTTCTTTTTTTCAGCCATCTGTCATAGGGTTTTCTAACATGAAAATCTCCGTCCATTATCGGTTCATCCTGAATATAATTCCAAACTAGTTCCTCCATTTTTTTGTAATGATTTGAGAAGTTCTGCATTTCGTTTTTAGAATCATATAACTGAATTCCATTCTTTCTCAATTTATCTAGCAGAGGTTCAAAAAATGAAAAATCGAAATTTTCCACATTTAATTTGTATTCTCTGTGTTTCATAACGATTTCAAAATTTTCTCGTTTCAGAAAATCTATGTAGTTTTTATAATTCTCATGTAAATATGACCAAGGATAGAGGCGGTTGCATTGAATTTCTTTTACTCTTCCCAACATTTGATCATACAATATTTTATAGTTTTCATAGGACTGAAATTCAGGAATGATGAATGTTTCGAAATAACAATTTTGATGGTTTTTGCCTGTCCCTTGATTCAAATGAATAATTCCAACACGTTCTTCTTTATTGAGAAGAAAATATTTTTCAGCTACACATGTTTTATCACGTAATATCCAATTCTTTTTCAACTCATCAGGATGATCTGAAAAATCATGAAGAACAGAATTATGAATTCTGGTAATTTTCTTAAAATCAGAATCACTTTCTGTCCATTTTTTAGTTTTCAGCATTGTTTAAAATTTGATATAATAAATATAATTTTGTTGTTATCTGGTAATAAAATTAAACTTTGACATAAAAAATTACTTAAGGAGTGATAATGAAATCAATAATCAAAAACATTTTAGCTATCTTGATCGGAGGACTCATAGGAATGGTTGTCAACATGGGACTCATTATCATGGGCAGTAAATTTATACCTCCGCCGGAAGGCATAAACCCAATGGATACGGAAAGCCTGAAAAATAATATTCACCTATTCCAATATAAACACTATTTATCACCATTTCTTGGACATGCAGGAGGAACTTTAGTAGGAGCATTTACTGCTTCCAAAATATCTGCTAATTATCATTTGATCTTTTCCATGGTTATTGGTGTGTTTTTCCTCTTGGGGGGAATTGCTGCCACACAAATGATTCCCGCTCCAATTTGGTATAATATTGTAGATTTACTCTTTTGTTATATACCTATGGCATGGTTGGGATGGAAATTGAGTGGAAATAAATAAAATAAATTTATCAAGTTTCTTTATTTGGGATTTTACTCATGGCTCTTTCTGTTAAGGCAGTAATGGTGAGAGACGGATTCACACCCGGATTTGCAGAAATCATGGAACCGTCACAGACATAAAGGTTTTTGTATCCAAAGACACGATTGTTTTTATCAATCACTCCTTCTATTTTGTCATTTCCCATTACGGCACCTCCTAAAATATGGGCGGTTGTGGACATTCCAAAAAGTGCTTCGTTATTCGGCATCATAGGTTCACCATTCAGTTTTTTAGCCAATTTTTCTGCATACTCATTTGCCTCAGGTATCAATGGTGTGGGAGCTTTTCCTTTTTCCAGATTAGTTTTCATTCTTTTTCTGAATC
>CAZBZK010000101.1:0-5445 GCA_964496365.1 uncultured bacterium | reverse complement strand
ATTTACATGATGATCCAAAACAATGGATGGTAACCCTACTAAATTCCAATCATCAATATATTCAACCATTACCTGACCTGTGTCTGAAACCTCAATAAAATTTTCCCGGGTAAAGGTCATTTCATCACCATTATAGTCGACGATGGTTAATGAAACTGAATAAATTCCCGGTTGCTCATATTCGTGAAGAGGATTTTTATTCATTGAAAAATTTCCATCACCAAAGTTCCATTCCCAAAAAGTATTAACACCTGCAGAAACATCATTAAATTGGACGGATAGTGGTGCTAATCCATTGGTAATGTTCGAGGCAAAATCAGGTGATGGTAAAGGTAATTCAGTGAATACAGATTCTATATACCGAAACACAAGATTCAAAATCAATTCAGGGTTTTTAAATTGAATGTAAGAAAAATCATTGGGAGCATTGATTTGATTATCGTTGATAGTTTTCCATTCACTCCATTCGATCAATCCTGCATCATCAAACCATGACATGGATGTGCTTTCTTCAGGCACATCAGAACTCAACCTATAATCTATAAATCGAGTATTTTCAGGAAAGGACACATCCTTTGAATAAAAAGTCCAATCCGTAGTTCCATTAATAGGAGACAATGATTCTTCCATAAGAATATTCCCTCCAGAACGAGATGAATAACATCGAATCTGATTGGTGACGTTTGAACCATTCTCCGTTTTTATCCATCCATGGATTGTATATTCTTTTTCAGAATTCACCAATAATCTTTTTTCAAAATTGGTTACCACATTGTCCCCCATCCACGATTCACGAATCTGTTTGATGGTTCTCTGACCTCTATAAGCGATGGAATCATCATAAAACTCCCAGTCGCTATTCACATTCCAAAAACTGAACCCCTCATCTTCCATATTTCCCATCCATACTCGTTCTTTCCCTAATCGATAGGTAAGAAAATTAAGGGATGTATCTATTACTACTTTCGAAATAAATCCATTCCGATTCAATTTTATGGGTGAAGAAATAAAGGTGGAATCGTTTTCGAAAAGTGTTAATAAGTCTTGATTGTAAACCGTCGTTTGTGGCATGGTTAATGTATCCATCATGACATGCGCTTTAGATGTTTGGGTATCAATATGAAGAGTGGTATTTAACGCTTTTGACTTCATTGCAATATCATCCATGATATGACGTCCTAATTCCCCAATCGCAGGTTTGGGAATGTAGTCGTCTATTATCACCGGATCGAGACTAAATTCATAAAATCCAGTTTCATCTATTTTACTTTGTAAAATCATAGAAGGAAATGTCTCAGGATAAGATAAATCAAAAACAAAATTTCCTAAGGAGTGGGCAATTAGTTTCCCGTTGTAAACTTCAACTCCCTGAATGATATGAGGATGATGTACTACAACAAGATCTGCTCCTGAATCGATTGCAAAATGCCGGATATCTCTGTCCCACATATGAGGAATATCCAAATAAGGTGAATACTCTTCATCCTCCAGCATAGAATTCGTGTCCCAATCCCGTACATTCACGGGATGATTAGGAAGAAAAATGGGAAGTGTCAAATCATCGTAATCTGCACCCGGTGCCGTAGAATATTCACTACCAGCATGCATTTCCACCACAATCAAATCTGCACTTTCTTCGACTTCTTGAATTTGTTGAAGAATATAATAGGGTGTCATATAGGCAAATCCGGGTTTGTTAAATCCTGCATTGAGATAAGGTTGATAATTATTGTATTGTCCAGTTCTATCACTACTGGCGAGAAAAGCGATGTTAACTCCTTTTTTTTGAATGAAAACGGGCTGATAGGCTTCGTCACTATTCACACCTGCCCCGGAATGCAAAATGTTATTGGCAGATAAAATATCTTGAGTTTCTTGTAATCCAGGGAGCATATAATCCAAAATGTGATTATTGGCTAATGTTACTACATCGACTCCAGCATAAACTAAACCAGCAACATTTTCCGGTGATCCTTTAAAATAAATTGGTTTCGAAGGGTGGTTGGTCTCTGCATAAGTTAAGGGTGCTTCTAAATTGACGACAGTAATATCTGCATGGTTTCCTAAAATGGATAAAGTGGGTTCAAATATTGCTTCTACACCCAAGGTGGGAATGATTCCTCCTTCATATTCATAATTTCGAGCCAATAATATATCACCTGTAAAATTCATGGTGAGAGGAAAAGAGCTTTCTCCATCATCAACATCAATTTGGACCGAGCTAAACCCAGTGCGGTTTGTTTGATCGGTTACTTCAAGAAAAACGGTATAATCATGGTCATCTTCGATGATAAAGGTGTGATTTGGATTGATTTCATAACTGATGGAGTCATCACCAAACGACCAAACATAATCATGTGAATAGGTATCTGGATCTATAACATCGGAATAAAATTGAATATCCATCTGACGTGTGTCATTAGAACGATAAACGGACCCTACATCATAGGAGATGGTCACAATTGGAGTCACTGGAAGAACCGTTGTCAAATCTACTAGATAATCAAAATACACATGACCTATATCACCATCGTCCGCATCATTGATAAAAATTAACGTGTCAATTACTGGAAAATAATCGTACCATGCAAACCAATCATCTGCAACGGGTAGTTGATATCTATTCCATTGATTGTCTGGAAATTGCCCTTGATATACTGGAATCCATTCTTCAATATTTAATTCTTGACTTCCGGAAAATGAATAAAATAATGTATGCAAAGAATCCGCCAAACCAAAGCCCTGAATTTCGCTGATTCCGTCAGAATAAACTGAAATTTGCCAAACCGTTTCATCTACAATTTCTTGATGATTTATAGGCAGAGTTTTCCATGTATTTCCGAATAAATGAAGGGAGTTTTGAGAAGACTCAAATGCAATTGAATCCGTTAATTCCCAGGATAAAGAATCTTCATCTTGATCTTCCCAAGAATAAAGCGAATCTTCAAGTTCTTCAAAATTAAAAATGACCACAGGTTCCACCGTATTTGCCATGATGATGTTTGACAAAGCGCTTTCGTTTGAGAAATAGTCCACGGAACCGATTTGAAAATAATAAGAAGATTCTGGAATTAGATTTGTGATGCGAGTTTCTTCCGTAAGCATATTTATTAAATTATCATCTTGATTAAAATCCCATACAAGAGGATCTTCCATCATTGGTGTGGTGTCATAATAGATTTTGTATGTTAAAAAATTAGAATCCTCTGTGTGTTCCCATCCAACAGTTACCGATGTATTATATGAATTATTCAAAGTTATGGTATTTAGATCAAGTGGCGGAAGAGTATCGGGGATAGTAGTCCAGTTTACAAAATAATCACTTACCGCACTGACAAATGGTTGATAGTACGTTAAATAGTGTTCAAAATTCAACCAACTCACTGGAACCAATCCTTGAAACAGGAGACTGTCCATTGGTATATCAAGTGCATCAAAAATCAATGGCTTTTCATCCAATTCAACATGCACAAAAGGTTCGTAAACTGATCCATGATTATACCCATTGTGTAGGTCAGTTAACTGCTTGTTGGTTATAATTCCCAACAACTCGTCAGCATGGGGAATGGCATAAGAAAGAGAATCTCCAACATAATTAAAAACTCCATTATAATGGACTTGATAATAATAGGTTACATGAAGATCGGGATGTGCTCCATACATACCTTCAGGAATGGGAATTTCGTCAGTCATATTTACAAAATCCAAATGACTGGACGATAAATCTCGGATGGGTTTGTTTGCTAATCCCGCATCCCAACCTCCTGACAGAACAATTGACCTCAAAATATTTTGGTGACTTTCATTATCAAAACTATGAATTTGTAACACAACCGGTGAATGGGAAGAGATGTTTTCCAGAGAATCCGTCACTATTTTGTGAAAAATATGAAAAACCGAATTTTCATTTCTGGACGGATCTGATAGTGATTTATTGTTATTATAATTTCCTTCTTCCGTCCATTTGGTCTCCCGTCCTGC
The DNA here is from genome assembly GCA_964496365.1 of uncultured bacterium. Classification (GTDB taxonomy): domain Bacteria; phylum Fidelibacterota; class Marinisomatia; order Marinisomatales; family AB-629-J13; genus AB-629-J13. The sequence continues at coordinate 1,464 of CAZBZK010000101.1, read as the reverse complement.
TCCTGCAATTTGAAGAGCAAATGCATCACATTGTAAAAATAATTCCATTCCTATGTATGGAGAGACAAAGTCATCGCATGGATGAGGAACCTGTATAACTAAATTTTTATTCACTGCATTTGGATTAAGAACGTATAATCCCCATCCATTTTGGAAACTTCCTACCACATCATCCTCGGAGTCAATTGTATTGTTATTATCTACATAAGATGAATCCAATCGCTCTCTTAACATCGTAAATGTCCGATTAAGGTTTGTATCTGTAAATAAAACCAAATCATAATGAAATGAATCCAATGAATCAGACAGCATTGCTGATGCTTCATCCAGACCATTGGCTAAGACATGAGAAATAATTGATTCCCACACAGATAATGTGGATGATCCCACCGGAATGACGGAATAATTTCCAAATCCATTTGTTTGTAAATCAAACCAATCAGGACCGTAATCATTATAGCCATCCTCGGCAATTCCCTCGGCAATATGACTAATATAATTGTCATAAGCAATTCCATTCTGCGATCCACTGATGAATTCTTTTAGACTTCCTGTTTCTTCAATAATCTCTGCAGAGAGAAAACTGACTAGAAAAATGAATTGAATTATCTTTATTAATTTAGGCATTACACAATTATAAATTAAACGATGTTACTCAATAAATTTACTCAATCTCATGGGTATCCTGAATAAAAATCCCAAAAAATGGAGCGATAAAGCATAGAGAAATTTTATTAAAAGATGAGCATCTATTCGATATTGATAATCAAATAGAATATATCATCAATGAGCCAAGAAAATATCAGGATTTCTTTTTCAATTTGATAATAGATAATTTATCAAAGAGTCTCATGATGAGAAAAACCGGATCTAATTCAAATTTTCTGAATCCAAAATTAGGACGGTTTGGAAATTTATGATGGTTATTCTGAAATAATTCACCTAGTGTAATAAAATCAAATGGAAGCATATTGGTGGATTTATCTTTGATTTCTTTGAAATTTCGATAACCGTATTTATGACCGCACCAGTTTACGATAGCCCCATGAATAGGTCCCATGAGAAAATGAATGGGAAGCAGTAAAAAAAACCACCATGATGGAGAAAACAAAAGATAAAAATTGACATAACCGATTCCCCAGATAATCCGTGACAGCCATGAATCACCAATTTTATCTAAAAGATTCCAAGTTGGTATATTTTTCAACAGATCCGGTTTTACCTTCATTTTATTTTCCACCAAATCGCTGTATATTTTTTTTGTTTTCCACATCATTCCAAATACGGTTTTGAAATAGGTTGGAGAATGGGGATCGTTTTTGGTGTCACTATATTTATGATGAAGTCGGTGCATAACTGCATATCCCTTTGAATTCAAATAAGAAGATCCCTGAGAAATAAAAGTAACTAAATGAAAAAACCGTTCCCAGAATTTATTCATAGTAAACATTTGATGGGCACTGT
>CAZBZK010000100.1:0-5553 GCA_964496365.1 uncultured bacterium | reverse complement strand
TTGAATAATTCACTTGGCAAATTACAGAAGATGTTAGCCATACCAAAATGAGAGAAAAAGACCACGATACTGATTTCATATATCCTCCTTGTGTTAATAAAATTGTCCGTTGAATTTAAGTTGTAATACTAATAGTAAATAGATAAATATTCCCATTCTGAACCGTTCTTTATAACAAATTTATCGCATGTGAATTATGATTCAGATAGTCCAATGAAAATTCAAATACATATTGGTTTTTACTTTCTGATTTAGTTTCCAACATTTAAGCAAGATTGGTTTGTGTTTATGAACCGAATTAAATTTATCTGTGCAGATAGAAGGACCATTAATAAAAGGGAAATTTCATTCCCGCCCAAATCGGTTCCTTACTATTGTTGAAGTAAAAGGAAAATTGGTGAATAGTCATTTACCAGACCCCGGCAGGCTTAGGGAGTTATTGATTCCCGGTGCTGAATTATACCTTAAACCTATTCCTGACGAAATTCCAAGAAAAACCAGATTTACTACGGTCATGGTTTATCATGAAGGACAATTTATTTCATTAGTATCCACATTACCCAATCGATTTGTTAAAACATCACTCAAATTAGGAATTTTACCCATGTTTAAGCACTATACTCTGGTAAAATCAGAAATTTCAGTTGGTAAACATAGATTTGATTTCTTGCTGGAAACTCCCATAGGAAAACCATTTTATCTTGAGGTTAAATCGGTTACGTTTGTAGAAAATGGAATTGCACAATTTCCGGATGCAGTAACTGCAAGAGGAACTCGCCATGCTCATGCTTTGGCAGAATTGGTTAAACATGGAAAAGAAGCCGGCATTTTATTTGTCTGTCAAAGAAGCGATGGAAATGAGTTTAGACCCATGTGGAACAGAGATCCTATTTTTGGGAATGCACTTATTAACGCAAAAAAATGCGGTGTAAAAATTTGGTGTATTTCTTGTTCAGTTTCATTGGAGTCTATTAATTATTTAAAAGAAATACCTGTAAATTTAACTAGAGAATGAGGAAACAATATTAGTTTTATTACGCATAACTTTGCAAGGAATGTATCGGTTTTAAAAATTGTATGTCCAAAAAGATTAATTTGATTAATACATCATTTTTTCTAAAATCAAATAAAACAAGAATAATTATCAGTTTTATTTCAATTTTTTCGTTAACAATATTATTGAATTCCTGTGCCGCTATTAAAGCACCTTCTGGGGGTCCTAAAGACACGACTCCTCCCGAGTTAATTGGAAGTGATCCACCCCAAGGAACTACGGGTTGGGAAGGAGGAAAAATTCGATTGTTTTTTTCTGAGTATATGAGTGATTCTGGTTTGGATAAAGCCTTTTCCATTTCTCCTGCGTTAACTGAAGACTGGTCAGTTGAATTGAAAGGAGACATTGTTATCATTGAGATTCCACCTTCACTTGAGAGAAATCGAACCTATGTTATTACCATGAATAGAACCCTAAAAGATGAACATGGAGTTCCCATAGAAAAAGGTAGTCAAATTGCTTTCAGTACAGGAAATATCATTGATAATGGAGAAATTTCAGGGACACTCTATGATGCTGAAAAATTATCCGTTCATCTTTGGATCTGGGATGAAGCTGTACATCGAGATTCTGTTTATTTTTCAATTCCTGATTATGTAACAGATGCTGGTGATGATGGTACATTTTCCTTTCGATATTTAGCACCGGGATTATATCGAATTCTAAGTGTCGGAAGTGAAAGTACAGGAAAACCATTTGGAAGCAGAGTGTTACGTGTTGGGATTCCTTCGCAAGAAAGTCTGAAATTGGAAAAAGGGAAAACCATCAGACATAATATGATGAGGATTCAAAGGCTAAAACCTCCATTAAAACTCACTCGAGCAGACATTATGGATTCATTTTGGGGAAAAATATTTTTCAATGAATCAGTTAAGGAACTTCCACTTGAAAATCTCGTAAGTCTTATACAAGAAGATAGTGTAATTTATTTCCCAAAATTATTTCCCGATCCAAATGCTCAAAATGTAATCATGTTTCTGACGGATTCTCTCAAACCAAATGTCAAAACAAGAGTCCAATCAAAATTGGTTTCGGATGAAAATAATATGATAATTTTGGATTCCTTGAACATAAATGCAAAAGTACCTGAAAAAGCGGACACCACCAACCTCATTATTAAAAACCCGGGCAAACGGATTACGATCCACCCTGATATTAATAATGGACCTCCAGTGGATATAGTGTTATCTCGCCCACTAAAAAATTACCAGTCTCTTTTTCAATTTCATTTGGTAAATAGCGATACAGATTCTGTAGCATTAAAAATTGAATGGAAATCACCGATAAATCTCACCATATTGCCGATAAACGGATGGATGGAAAACCAATCCTATTCGTTGATGATAACCTCCTTAGATACACTACCTTATCGTTCGTTGGAAGACTCTGTTTATAACATAAAAATAAATTCAAAAGACAGGGTGGGCTACGGGAAATTAATTGGAAGCGTTACCGACTCCCTTCACCAACATTTGTCTGTGGAAGCTATATCCATTGAAAATCCAAAAAACAGGTATTCAGCCGTTGTAAATTCCGCATCTAATTTTGAAATAGATACATTGCCTTCAGGTAAATATACTTTGTTATTTTTTGATGATACGGATGAGAACCAATCATTCAGTTTCGGTGAAGTGGTGCCATTTAATTCTGCCGAATGGTTTTATATTTATCCAGACACAGTTGATATTCGTGCCAACTGGGATTATGAAATAAAACAAATCAAGATGGGTTGGGATTAACCATGTATTGCGTAATTATGGCAGGAGGAAGTGGAACTCGATTTTGGCCCTTGAGTCGTAGAGATAATCCCAAACAATTGCTGAATATTGTTGGGAATAATTCCATGCTTCAGATAACGGTTGACCGGTTAAGAAAAATAAATTTTGTTGAAGATATTTTCATTGTTACCCGTTCTGACCTTGCGGAGAAAATTTCAAATACTATCGATGGGATTTCAAAGGAAAACATCATTGTAGAGCCAAGCGGAAAAAACACAGCACCTTGTATCGGATTATCGGCACTTCATTTGGAGATGCTTAAAAAGGATGCCGTTATGGGTGTGTTTCCTGCGGATCATCTTATTGTGGGACACAGGAAATTTTTAAAATCCTTAAAAACAGCAAACCAATTAGTACAAAAGAATCGCTCCATTGCAACCATTGGCGTGAAACCCACGTACCCTTCAACAGGATATGGATATATTCAACATGCTAAAGAAAAAATTTCAGACCAAAAAGATGCATACCATTTAATTACCTTTGCTGAAAAACCACATTTGAATTTGGCTAAGCGATTTATAAAAAGTGGGGATTTTTTGTGGAACTCCGGAATATTTTTGTGGCGGGTTGACGTATTATTGAAATTGATAAATGAACATTTGCCTGAATTATCTCGTCAATTAATCAAAATAAGACCGCTTCTCAAAAAAAACCAAAACATTACCAATCAATGGGAAAACATTGTCCCAGAATCCATTGATTATGGTCTCATGGAAAAAGTGGTAACCAATGCCTATGTTGTGAAAGCAGATTTTGATTGGAACGATTTGGGTTCGTGGAATGCTTCCAGTAAAATATTACCAAAAGACAGCAGAGGAAATGTCATCCGAGGCGATGGAATAACATTCATGGGAAAAAACAATTATATCCACTCTCAGGATCATTTTACAGCATTAGTGGGTCTGGAAAATGTAGTGGTTGTACATACAGATGACGCTACATTAGTTGTGCACAAAGATCATGTAGAAGATGTAAAATCGTTAACAGATAAACTTAAAAACTCAAACCGTGAGGACTTATTGTAAATGAAACCAACCCAACTAATGGATCAATTTGAATCTTTAGCGGATAAATTAGGGTTCAAAATAATTCAAGGGAAAGGTGATTTCAACGGAGGAGGATGTACACTGAGAGAAAAAAAGGTCATCGTAATTAATAAATTAAAACCCATAGAACAGCGACTTCGAGTTTTAGCTCAGGAATTTGCTGTTATGGATTTGGAAGGCGTTTATGTTGTTCCTGTGTTAAGGAAATTTATCAATGAGTACGATTTAATATTCCCGGAGACGGTCTAATTGAAAATTTCTTGGTTTTGAAAGGGTTATTACATTACAATTCTCCCCCAATTTTAACAATATTTATATCTTTAGAAGGAAATTCAAGTGAAGGAATATCAAGCAGAAAACATCCGTAATTTTGCGGTAGTTGGTCATGGAGGTTGTGGTAAAACCATTTTATCAGAAGCCATTTTAGCGAACGGTGGAGTTATTAATCGAATCGGGTCAGTAGAGAGCGGAAATACGGTCTCAGATTATCACTCCGGTGAAAAAGACAGGCAGATTTCTATACATGCTACACCGTTATATGTGGAATGGGATTCTAACAAATTCAATTTTATAGATGCACCGGGTTATTTGGATTTTATTGGAGAAGCATTGGGTGCTATTTCTGTTTCTGATATGGCTTTGGTTGTTGTTCATGCAGTTTCTGGTGTGGAGGTAGGCACAGAACAAGTGTGGGGACATGCCACTAAATTTGGAATTCCAAAAGTGATTGTTGTCAATGGTTTGGACAGAGAACATACCAAATTTGATGAAATACTGAAAACGACTAAAAATCGATTTGGGAAAAATGTATTCCCTATGCAGTTACCAGTAAATGCAGGTCCTGGATTTAATCAGGTTCTTGATGTGTTAAGAAAAGAAATTATTACCTATAAAACAGATGGTTCAGGACAATATTCTGAAGAGCCTGCTGAAGGGGAATGGGAATCAAAAGCCTCTGAATTGCATGAAGAGTTAATCGAATATGTTGCAGAGTCGGATGATTCTTTACTGGAAACTTTTTTTGAAAAAGGAGGATTGTCAGAGGAAGAGATGAGAGGAGGGATACATGCGGCTGTACAAAATCAAACTCTCATTCCTTTATTTTGCTGTTCTGCCCAAACAAATGTAGGTGTTCCTAGACTCATGGATTTTATTTCAAAATATGGTTCATCACCAACAGATCGAGGTATTATAAATGTTTTAGATAGTAATGGCAAGGATACCGAAGTTTCTATTAATGATTCTGAAACCGTAGTACAGGTATTTAAAACTATTAGTGAAGCACATGTAGGAGATCTTTCTTTTTTCCGGGTTTACTCCGGGAAAATATCAGCAGGTTCAGACCTTTTTAACACATCTAAAGGACAAAATGAACGGATTGGGCAGTTATCCATTTTAAATGGTAAAGAGCGAACCAGTGTCCACAATCTGAATGCCGGGGATATGGGTGCGGTGGTAAAATTGAAAAATACTCATACATCCGATACGTTATGTAGCTCGACAAAGAAGGTGTCTCTGCCTAAAACCCAGTATCCTAATCCCAATATCCATTCAGCAGTTGAATTGCATTCAAAGGGCGACGAAGAGAAATTAGCTATGGGATTGTCAACCCTTCATGAAGAAGACCCTACATTTGTCTATCGTGTGGATAGTGAAGTGAGACAGACCATTATTT
>CAZBZK010000099.1:0-5559 GCA_964496365.1 uncultured bacterium | reverse complement strand
TTGAGTAAGCTTTAGGGAGTAAAGTTGTTATGGAAAGGTGGCTACAAAACCCTTTCTGTTATACCTTCGAAAGAAGGTATCCAATTTTTTCAAATAATCTATTCTCAATCTGTTTTCCCATCAAATTGGGGATGATAATTAATGACCTATTTCCTGTCTTTCAAAGATTTAGTTAATTTGATGGGAAAAAATAAGATGGTTTAATGAATTTGATCTTAATTTATGTGAACCATGATATTAATAATCACTATCTTAAAAATGTTTAAGAATGACGGTGTTTATATGTAATTATCCCTTTTTTCACTTTAGGCTCTCAAATTAAATTTCCTGTCCGTTCTGCTGTTTTCTTTATGAAATGAAATCAAAATCGAAACAAGTTACGTATCAGGAATACCTAAAAATTCCTGAATTACTGTCTCTTCAAAAACCCCTCAGTAATGAAACAGAGTCTCCTGCTCATGAGGAAATGTTATTCATTATCACTCATCAAGTGTACGAATTATGGTTTAAACAAATCCTTCATGAATTGGATTCTGTACTCGAATTATTTGGTGAAAAAACCATTAACGAATCCCAAATGGGAATCATCCTTTCCAGATTTGAACGAATCACCGAAATTCAAAAATTGCTCATTGAACAAATCAGAATAATTGAAACCATGTCCCCTTCTGATTTTCTCGAATTCAGAGATTTACTTGCACCGGCTTCGGGATTTCAAAGTGTTCAATTTCGTTTATTGGAAATTAAAATGGGATTGGAAAAAGAAAATCGAATTTTATTTGAAAAACGAGCTTATTCCAGTGCATTAAATGAAGACCAAAGAGCAAATTTGGAAATAGCAGAAAATAGTCTTTCACTTTTTGACGGTGTGAATCATTGGCTTGAAAGAACACCTTTTCTGGATTTTGAAGGATTCAGTTTTTGGGACTCATACAGGGATGCTGTCAATGAAAATTTAATGAGTCAAAAAAAATTATTGGATTCAAAAAATTTGTCGCAGGAGGAAAAGCTTCGAATGGAGAAAAATTACGAAAACACCCGGAAAAATTTTGAAGCCATCATAGATGAAACCAAACACAATGAAATGATTGAAACCGGTCAAAAGAATTTGTCATATAAAGCACTTCAAGCCGCACTTCTTATTTTTCTCTACCGGGATCAACCGGTATTATTTCTTCCTTATCGACTGTTAACCGGTTTAATTGAAATGGACGAAAATTTAACATCATGGCGGTACAGACATGCCCTCATGGCACATAGAATGATAGGAATGAAAACCGGAACAGGAGGTTCATCAGGGTATAGTTATTTACGAGCCACTGCAGAACGGCATAAAGTATTTCGAGATTTTACCAATCTCACCACATTTTTTTTACCACGGTCCAAATTACCGGTTCTGCCGAAAGAAGTACAGAAAAAACTTGGCTTTTATTATTCGCACACAATGGATTCAAAATGAAATTTAATTTTTCAGGAAAAAGAGCAATGGTATGTGGCAGTACCCGTGGAATGGGTAAAGCAACAGCGATATTATTTTCTGAATTAGGAGCAGAGGTCATTTTGGTTGCAAGAAACAGCGAGACATTAGCGGAAACCAAATCTGAATTATCTATTTCAAATGGGCAATCCCATAAAAGTTTATGCGTTGATTTTTCAAGATCTGAAGCATTGAGAGAAACAATAATTGAATATGTAGAAAAAAGTACTCCAATTCATATTTTGGTGAACAACACAGGGGGACCTCCACCGGGGGAAATCGTCAAAGCAGATTCGGAGCATTTTATAGATGGATTTAATAAACATTTGCTCTGCAATCAGATTTTAACTCAAGCACTGATTCCGGGAATGAAAAGTGAAAATTATGGTAGAATTATCAATATCATTTCCACTTCTGTTAAACAACCCATAAAAGGATTGGGAGTGTCAAATACTATACGGGGAGCAGTTGCAAGCTGGGCAAAAACATTAGCAGGTGAAGTGGCTCCGTTTGGCGTTACTGTGAACAATATACTACCCGGGGCGACGAACACTGAACGTCTCCATTCCCTATTTCAATCCATTTCAGAAAAAAGAAATATTTCCAAGAATGAAGTTAAAACCGAATGGGTAAATGATATTCCAGCAGGAAGAATTGCTGAGCCTAAGGAAATGGCCTATGCAATTTGTTTTTTAGCGTCTGAATATGCTGGATACATTAATGGCATAAATCTCCCGGTAGATGGCGGTAGACTTCAATGTCTATAATGGAGAAAACGTTACCCATTCAAACACCTTACTCCAAATTAACATCACTTTCTTCTGATTACGTCCGAGAAAAGATGGAGTTGTTTTTATCAGAAGATAAAAGCGATGAAGATGTAACTACCCTCACTACCATTGGTGAATTTGTAGAAATGGAAGCTAAAATCACCACTGAAGAAGAATGTGTTGTAGCAGGAATTTCATTTTTAACGAATTGTTTTCCTGATGAAATAATCGTAGATGCAAAATATAAGGATGGACAAACTGCTCAAACAGGCGAAGTTTTAGCAGTTTGTAAAGGATCAGCAAGGGGACTTTTGTCACGAGAAAGAGTTGTTCTGAATTTAATGCAGAGATTATGTGGTATTGCAACCGTAACACAAAAATATGTTGAGATTGCAAACAAACACAGGTGCAAAATATTGGATACCAGAAAAATGACACCTGGACTGCGTTTATTTGAAAAATATGCAGTGGCAGTTGGAGGTGGATTCAATCATCGTCTGGATTTAAAATCTGCAGTATTGATTAAAGATAATCACTTGTTAGCTTCCGGTGGAGTGAAGTCTGCCTTGGAAAATATTAGACAACTGAATGGTTCTGTTCCGGTGGAACTGGAAGTAGATACATTGGATCAACTTAGGGAAGGATTGGAATATGAAATAAACGGTTTCCTTTTTGATAACATGACTCCCGATGAAATTGTACAAGCAATTGATATAGTAAACAATAATTCGACGAAAAATATTTTTTTGGAAGCTTCCGGTGGAATCACATTGGAAACATTGGAGGAATATGCTACCACCGGAATTGAAGCAGTCTCCATAGGTGCATTAACAACAGGTGCAAAAAACATTAATTTGAAAATGGATTTCAAAACCATTACAGAATGAAACAGATTCTGAATTTCATCAACGGAGAATTAGTAGAGCCAAATTCAGGTGATTATTTTGATAATATCACTCCTGTAACAGGTCAAGTATATTCTCAAATTCCTGATAGTGATTCTTCAGATATCGATTTGGCGGTATCATCAGCCAAAAATGCCTTTGCATCTTGGAGTAAACTTTCTAAGAATGAACGGTATGATCATATCATGCGATTGGCAGATGAAATAAAAGCTCATTTTGACGAATTGGTAAAAGCTGAAAGTATGGACAATGGGAAACCAGAATGGTTAGCTCGATTTGTTGATATTCCCCGTGCTTCGGAAAATTTTCGTTTTTTTGCAACTGCTTCACTCCATTTTGATTCCGAAATTCATGAAATGGACGGCAAAGCTCTGAACTATACCTTACGACAACCTGTAGGTGTGGTGGGATGTATCTCTCCCTGGAATTTACCTCTCTATTTACTCACATGGAAAATTGCTCCTGCCCTTGCTGCGGGAAATACGGTGGTAGCAAAGCCCTCTGAAATCACTCCAATGACTGCCTTCCTATTAAGTAAGGTTTGCCAGAAAGTGAATTTTCCAAAAGGAGTATTAAATATTGTTCACGGTTATGGTCATAAAGCTGGAGAAGCACTGAGTCGTCATCCGGATGTGCCCATTATTTCATTCACCGGTGGTACAACAACGGGAGAAAAAATTGCCTCAATGGCAGCTCCATTGTTTAAAAAACTTTCTCTTGAAATGGGCGGTAAAAATCCCAATATTATTTTTGAAGATGCGGATTTTGGTAAATCCGTAAATATAGCTGTCAAGGCAGCCTTTACAAATCAGGGACAAATTTGTTTGTGTGGTTCCCGCCTATTTGTTCAGGAAACAATTTATGAAAAATTTCGGGATGCTTTAACAACCAAAACCAAAAAACTGAAAGTGGGCCATCCAAAAGAAAATGACAGTAACTTAGGTGCAGTTGTATCTAAAACTCACATGGAGAAAATATTATCCTGTATAGAATTGGCGAAATCTGAAGGTGGAAAAATTCTTACGGGTGGAAATCGTGTAATGTTGGATGGTGAATTAAAAGACGGCTACTACATAGAACCTACCATTATTGAGGGACTCTCCCACACTTGCAGAACTAATCAGGAAGAAATTTTTGGTCCTGTAGTGAGTATTATACCATTTTCATCAGAAGAGGAGGTCATTGAAATGGCAAACTCTACTAAATATGGATTATCTGCCAGCATATTTACCAAGGATGTGAGCAAGGCTCATCGTGTGGCTGCTTCCATTGATTCAGGGATTGTGTGGATAAATACGTGGATGTTACGAGATTTACGCATACCGTTTGGTGGTATGAAAAACTCCGGTGTAGGACGTGAAGGAGGATTCAAATCCTTGGAGTTTTTTACGGAACCCAAGAATGTATGTGTGAAAATATGAGCAATAGAAAGTTTATAAGCCAAAAAGCACCGGAGCCTGTGGGACTTTATCCCCATGCCCGAAAAGTGGGGAATCTTCTTTTTCTTTCGGGAGTAGGTCCACGAAAATCCGGTACTGAAAAAATCCCCGGTGTTGAGTTAGATGAAAATGGTGAAATTAATAAATATGATATTTCAAAACAGTGTCATTCCGTATTTGAGAATGTACGATTTATTCTTGAAGAATCAGGAAGTTCATGGAGTAATTTAGTAGATGTTACCGTTTTCCTTACCAATATGAAGGATGATTTTAAAATCTACAATAAAATTTATGCAGAATATTTCAAAGAGAATCAGCCCTGCAGAACAACTGTGGAAGTTACGTCCCTTCCAACACCGATTGCGATTGAATTAAAATGTATTGCAATTATAGAATAAGAAACAGGAAACAGGAAATAGGAAATAGGAAAAAAACAGAAATTATAAAAGATGAGAAATATAAATGTCCTCCGGAAATAAGATCACTAAGTATGAGGATTTAATAGTTTGGAAAAGGTCTATGGAATTAGCAAAAGAAATTATACAAGCAACAACAGATTTAAAATTATATAGTTTAAAAGACCAACTTTGTCGTTCAGTTATTTCTATACCTTCAAATATCGCTGAGGGTTATGAAAGACAGTCTAATAAAGAGTATATTCGGTTTCTTTATATCGCAAAGGGTTCATGTGGTGAATTAAGGACTCAATTATATTTATTAAAAAGTTTAAAGTTGGTAACATTTAGTATTTCTGAAAGGTTCATCCAAGAAAGTAAAGAAATATCAGCTATGTTATCTTCACTAATTCAAACACGGGTAGAAAAGTTCTAATGGATATGGAAAGCAAAACCCTGTTTCCTGCTTCCTTGCTCCTTTCTCCCTCCAAAGGTTTTAAATGCAATTACCAATCAACTTCAAAAACTGGATAGAAGAAAACCGACACTTACTTAAACCACCTGTAGGAAATA
>CAZBZK010000098.1:0-5601 GCA_964496365.1 uncultured bacterium | reverse complement strand
TTTTCGTTTTTGCATTAATTGCATTTGTAATCGTAAGAGTTTTTGAATTAAAAAATAAAAAAATCTAACAAATAATCCTATAAGCAATGATGGGAATTTAGAATTGCAAAAATCGGTTAGCCCACCGTAGCATAGGCGGGTGATTTTTACGTTATTTCCGAATCACTGTAATCTTTTCAACCGCATTCATTCCATTTTGGTTATACACAGATAGTAAATACACTCCACTCCCCACTAATTGACCTCCATTATCCCTACCATTCCATGTAATTTGGTCACCATGAATTCCCATTTCTGAATGTTTTATTGATCTTATCACATGTCCGGTAATGGTTGTGACTAAAAGTGAAGAAGATTGAACCGTCCCTGAAATAATCAGCGGTTTTACAGAGGGAATATAATAGGGACTTGGAAAAACTTTCAAGTTCGAATAATCCTTTTTTTGGTTTGTGAAGGGTATGTTTATACTATTAATTCCTTTATTGGAAGCAATATAAGCAATCCCACGATTTTCGTTGAAAGCAATGTCAGAAATTTCATCCGAAAGTAATGGCGTGTTTACTTCTCTAATACCTTCTATACTGGGCCAAGTCATGGTGTTTTCCAACAAAATATAAACCCCCTGATTTGATGATCCAACCCAAACATTGTTTTCCGGATCAATTTTCAATTTAGCACCCGGATCTGGTCCTCCAAAAGATATCTGAGGGAAAAAAGTGAATGGAGTGCCATTTAACCCAACAGGACCTTGACGTTTTACAGGAATATTTTCATCGTTTTGAAGGTCAAAAAAAGTTAAACCGTTCGGTGACAGAGCATAAAGTCGATCTCTTACCATTCCCAATGACCATATGGAATGATTGGTATAAACCGATGATAAAATGATATCATTCACATGGATTTGTTCGGTTGATTCTTGAACGGTTAACATCATGAGTCCGCCATTTGGATAGGGAAAACCATTTACAATATTTTCTTCACCGGTAAAAAATCCAATCCAAATTCTTCCCCATGGATCCACCTCAATGGTATTGGGTGTCAAACTAAAATTGTTTCCTGAGTCTTCAAAACTAAATGATTTCCAATCTCCTTCCAGGGTCATTTTGTGAATGGGAGTTAAACGAGTGGTTGCATAGGCATCAGCAACCCAAAGATTCCCCAAATTATCAAAGGTTAAATCCTTAACCACCATATACTCATTCAAAAAATAATCCAAATGAGTTGTGTCAATAAGAGTAAAATCTGCAGGATTGTCCATATCAATAATGACAATTCCTCCACCGTGACGGCGGGGCTCCGGATAAGTCCCTCGAATAGCACAATATACTTTGCTGTTCGGTCCCTGTTCAATGTCGGCAATATATCCACCAAAATCAACCGGAATAGTGTCTGCAGAAAAATAAGATGGATCAAAATAATCATGGAGCAAAACCTCATCATTTGATGTTTCAATTATATTCCGCCAGCCCCATGATTCAAGAACGGACAATCCTTTATTTGATCCAGCTACCAATCTACCATCATCCAATACTGCAAGAGCACTAATTTGATTTGTGGGGAGGGTATTGGGAATATAAACCTCATAAGCAGGACGAAACAGATCATAAATAAATAGTCCTTCTTCCATTCCAACCATGACGAGAGAATCTCTAAATGAGGAAATACAGTTTGCTTTAGATGGTAAGTTGATAATTTCATTCTCCCCTACATTCAACAACTGTGTATGAGAAGAGTTTACACCCCAGATAGTGTTTGCAGAGATATATTCTATTAAAGATACATTCATCGCATCCGTTTCGATAATCACCGCTGACTCAAGATTCAAAATAAATAGTTCAGAATTCTCAATAAACAACACGGTATCATCTGAAATATCAATGTCAGTAACATTACCTACAATTCCTTCAGATAACAACGTCCATGAATTAGGATTTTCACCAGCGATTCCTCTATACAATCCTGAAGACGTTCCTATAAAAACTGACTCTCCTAAAATTTCTATGTCATTAATTCCATTTTCAGCTAAACCCCAAACCGGATACAGATCACGATGGTTGAATCTCCCACCTTCATATCGATATTCTGAAATTCCCCAATCTTGATTATCTCGATACACTGCATAGGCAATAGAATCTCCGGATACAATGTGAGATATCTCCGAAAATTCATAGGGAAATTCTGTGACGACCATTTCCTCTGATGAATCGAATCTTTGAATAAACCCAGGGGAGTTTCCACCAATCCAAATAAGATTGTCTCGTCCCGATTCAATGACCGATAATTTGGTTGAGTTCAATCCATGTAACTTTGTATAGGATGAAAACGACCTTGTTTGAAGATTAAATTGAAGTATCCCGCCATCTGTTGCGCCATAGATATTTCCATGCGAAGCCGTGATGTCTTTTATATTCAAAGTTGAAGTCAAACACTGCCAATCCCCAATCCTTTCCTTAGTAATTGAAATGGAAAGGAATAAAAATAATACGAATAATATTTTTAATGATCTCAACTAAACGGAGCAGGGATAAAACACAAAATAAAAATAGCTAAACACACATACCCGATCTTTTGATCTTGAGGTGAAAGTGGTTGGTGAATATTCATCACCGGAGGATGTTTCACTGTACGCATGAGTAGGAGAATTAAGGCACCCCAGATCAGCCAATTCAGAGTAAAATAACTGAGTGGAATTAAAGATAAAAGTGCAATTTTTGCAACATTTTCATATTTTTCCCCAAGCATTGCATAGGCGATATGTCCTCCGTCAAGCTGACCGATGGGAAGAAGATTCAACATGGTTACAAGCAATCCTATCCATCCTGCAAATGCAATTGAATGCAATAGAATATCCTGATTGGGTTCTAATCCCGGAAATATTATTCCAGTCAAACCTATCATAAGCAGGGAATCTCCCAATCGTATTCCTTCAAAAGTTTCATCCAGGGAGATTACAGTGGATTGAGTTAATCCAATAATTAATGCCGGAACCGCAATCATGAATCCTGCAATAGGACCTGCAGCTCCGATCTGAAGAAGGGCACTTTTTTTTGTGATGGGAGAATTTATTTTAATAAATGCTCCAAATGTACCAATGATGGTTGGTGCAGGAATGAAATACGGTAAAGTTGCATCCACTCCATGTTTTTGAGCAAAATAATAATGCCCCAATTCATGAGTACCTAATATGAGCATCAACGTTATGGAAAATGGAATCCCCTTGAATAGTTCCATTGGATGAGTGAAAACATTTCCACCCTCCATCATAGACCCTGCCAAAAGGGTGGTGAGAATGGTGACAAAAAATAATATGACATTGATTCTCGGAATTTCAGGAATTCTTAATACAACCTTATTCTCTTCAAAAAAAAGAGTAATATCATCATTTTCCTTCCTTACTATTACATTGGTAGAATGATGATTTATCTCCTGTTCCAATCGCTCAACTGATGTATCATGAGCAAGAAGACCTGAAACGATCCATTTTCCACTGGATTTCCCGATTTTTTTTGGAAGAAACCAATCACTTATTTCCCGTAAATAATTTCTTAATTCAGAATCGGTCACATTGAGGTAACAATTGGAATTTTATTAAATAATATTTTTGGAATCAGATGATAAATTTGACAAAAGCAATTTTGATAAATTGATTGCTCCATCCCTCTCATTTTGAATCTATTTTAATCAAAGTAAATTAGTTCATTAAAAAAAATACTGACAAAATAAAGACCAAAATTTTACTCCCATATATTGATTTGGTTGACTCAATCGAACGTATAATGTTTACGAACCGGTTTCGACACTTTCCAAGTACAACTTAATCCTTTTGGAAACACTACAAAATCTCCTGGAATAATTTTTACGGTTTCAAATTCAGTTTTTACTTCAATTTCCCCTTCAAGAATTAAACAGGATTCTTTTTCGGAATAAGTCCATGGAAATTCAGAAACTTCACATTCCCAAATGGGCCAATTTAATATTCCCATTTTTGTGATTTCTTCCAATGATTTTTTTTCAATTGATATTTTCATGAAATTTCCTGATGGTAAAAAATATTTATTCCCCTTCGTAGATACACCCAGTTGTACAGGTTTCTGCAACTTCAATTTTTGATAATTCCGGTAATGCTTGTATCATTTTTCCCCAAATCCATTTTGCTAAATGTTCACTGGTGGGATTCTCAAGTCCTCTAATTTCATTTAAGACTCGATGATCCAATTCATCGTGGATCGGTTGAAATAATTGTTTTATTTCGAAAAAATCTTTAATCCACCCAATTTTTGGATCTACGAATCCCTTAACAAAAATAGTAATATAAAATGTGTGCCCATGCATACGTCTGCATTTATGATCATTAGGAAGATTCGGTAAATAATGAGCAGAATCGATTGAAAATTTTTTGTATATCTCCAACTTTGTCCTCAAGGAATATTTAAATATTTATGAGTTTGAGTACTCAAACTCCATTTTGGATTTTGCTTACAATATTCTATTGTCTTCTGAATATTCATTTTTATCTCTTCTCCATCCATGGGTTGTAAACTGAAATGTTTAAATTTCAACTTTAATAATTTATTTAAATCTAAATCAATTTGAGGATAAACTACCTTACATTCCTCACCTGAATGTACAGCCAATTTTGTATTTGCTTTTGGGCTAACGCATACCCAGTCTATACCTATCGGTGGAATAATAGTTCCATTGGTTTCTATGGCGATCTCAACATGATTTTGTTTTAATTCATAGATTAAATCATCATCTATTTGCAATAGAGGTTCTCCTCCTGTAAAAACCATAAATGGAGTTTCATCGGAACGCCAAAAAGAAAGAAGGTGTTGGGTCAAAGAATTCGCATCCTCAAACACGCCCCCTCCGTGACCGTCTGTTCCCACAAAATCTGTATCACAAAAGTCACAAATTGCTCTCTTACGATCTTTTTCATAACCGCTCCATAAATTGCAACCCGTAAAACGGCAAAACACTGCAACCCTACCTGTCTGGTATCCTTCTCCTTGGATGGTCAAATACACTTCTTTGACTTTATAACTCATTGGGATAAATCAAGGGATCCTCAACTCCCGCTTCCTCAAATCCTTTTAATCGTAATAAACACGCATCGCACTCACCACATGGATTGCCTTCAAAATCTGGATCGTAACAAGAGTGTGTCAATGAATAATCAACTCCAAGTTCAATTCCGGTTTTAATAATTTTACTTTTCTCCATATCAATCAGTGGAGTATGAATTTTGATTTTATCATTTCCTTCCACCCCCATTTTTGTTGCAAAATTTGCTGTGGTTTCAAATGCTTGAATAAATTCAGACCTACAATCAGGATATCCACTGTAATCAATAGCATTGACTCCAATGAATATTTTATTTGCATTCTCAACTTCTGCATATCCCAATGCGATGGATAAAAAAATTAAGTTACGAGCAGGGACATAAGTGATTGGAATTCCCTCTCCCAAATCCTTATCCGATCGATTTTTCGGAATATCAATTTCGTCAGTCAAGGCAGATCCACCTATATTTGAGAGATCAATCTTAATTATTTTATGAGTATGGAGTCCAAAATGATGAATTAGTTTTTTTGATGATTC
>CAZBZK010000097.1:0-5663 GCA_964496365.1 uncultured bacterium | reverse complement strand
ACAATAAACCCTGTTACACTATTGTTAAAAATTAATAAAGTTATCAGACCAAATAATCCGGTAGATAAAAGAAACCAGTAAGTAGAGGAAAATGGAGTAATTTTCTCCTTTAAAAATAAAAACAGTAATGATATTACATTCTTTGAAGCTAAACCCAACCCAGCCAATACAGCGGCACCCAACACACCAAAAATAGGAATAAAAATTAGATCTAATAAAATAATTATAAAAGCAATAACTAAATTCAAATTGAAACTTAATTTTTGATATCCAATCATGACCAAAATATTACCAGCTGGACCAGGAAGGACCCCAATAAATTGACCCAACATAATACAAATTAATAATGATTGCGCTGAGCCATATTCACTCCCAAACAGCGATAATATATAATTTGAAAAAGAAACAATGATTATGGTAACAATTAACATTACAATTAAAAGAATATTGGTTGTATTTCGATATGTTTGGATTAAATCATTGGATTTTCGTCTGGAATATAACTCGGATATTATAGGTTCAAATATGACATTGACCGCCATAATTAGTAATCCTGTAAATTGAGAAATTCGACATGCTACAGAATAAAGAGATACATTCTCAGGCGTGGTAAAATAACTGAGAATTATCGTTGTCCCCCAAATTACAATTAAGTTAATGATGGTTATATACATCATATGAGAAGAATACTTTTTTACCTCGTCTTCATGATTATTAAAAACCAATGAATCTTTTCCACGTTTACTCGAGTAAATCACCGACCGAATGATTCCAATGGTAATCGAACCAATAATTAAATATGACAGGAAATAGCCCAACATTACTCCGTAAATATCAAAATTTAGATTTATTAATAAGAATACAATTACAATTCTGAAAAATGGAATCAGCACATCCTTTAAGAGGCTAGCCAAAAATATCTTTTTTGCTCCCTGTAATATTGATGTACCAATAGTTACAATCGATGCGAAAGGGACAGTAAAAATAAATCCTGTAACTACCATTATTTTGGGAAATTCATCAGACAAGTAATACGAGAGAATTACGAAAACTAACATTCCACTATAAACTTGAAATAATCTAATTTTCCATTTGTTTTTGAAAATATTGAGGACAAACTTTTTGTTAATGTCCATATTCATAAATCTTCGTGCGGTATAATCGAAACCACTAACCGAATATGCATGAATAAAACGAAACACAGCTAAACCAATAAAATAATAACCTACAAATACCAAGGATAAATTCCTTGTCATATAGATTACAAATGAAAATTCCAAAATACTCCCAATTAATTTCCCAATTAATCCATAGGTTGACCCTTTAAGAATTTGTTTAAAATATTTAGAACTCTCCATTGTTTATTGAATAAACTAGAGATAAACTCAACTAAAATGAATTAGGGAAAAAATAAGTTCAATTAATTCAATCATCGAGTTCGGAAGGCGGTTATCAATTAAATTTATAATCGAAGACCTTTTTTCAGAAGATTTGTTGAGATTCCTATTGTACGTTTAAGGTACACGACCTTACATAAATTGTCTAATTCATCAAATTTTCCTTCCCAATCAGAACCCATAGTGAAAATATCAATATTATTTTTAATTATATCTTTTTTCTTTTGATTCCACGAGTTTTCAGGAATAACCTGATCAACGTATTTTATAGCTTCAACTATTTTTACTCTGTGTTCAAAGGGATAAATACATGTTTTCCCTTTTAATATATTGAATTCATCTGTGGATACACCTACCACTAAAAAATTTCCAAATTTTTTTGATCTTCGTAATATTTCTAAATGTCCAAAATGGAATAGATCAAATGTTCCGTATGTAATTACTTTTTTGGACAAATTATTAATTCCCTAACTAAAATTTTTGTCAACATATTATTGCTCGGTATTTCAAGACTACCATTAAACAATGTTTTTCCTACAATTATAATTAACCTATTTTTAGAATTAGGTAATTCAATCAATTTGTTGAAATTGATCTACTAAAAGACTCGGAATAAAAAACTAGTATAAAAGATAAAACTAAAGAAAATAAAAAGAAACCCAATACTATTATCATTCTATTTGGTGCCTCTTTTTCCATCGGTTCTACTGCCCAATCAAGGACTTGAATAGTTGGTGTATCTTTTGCTTCTTGAATTTTTGCTTCTTCATATTGCTGAGTTAAAAAAGTAAATAGAGTATTTTGGATTCTGACTTCTCTTTCAAGCCGAAGAAGTTTTACTCCCAATTGCGGTACTTCGGAAAAAACAGGGAACAAATTGTTTTGATTCACGTGATCCATTTTAGTTCCATATTCCAACTCATCCATTTTTTTTTGCAATTCATAATTCTCTTTTTTTACTTTTTCAATATCGGGATGTCTAGAATCCAGTGTGCTCCCCATTACTCCCAATTTAACCTCATTAGCAATAATACGACTTTTAATATTAGCAGCCGCTTCAATAGCCACCGTTGTTTGCTCTGAAAGGGCAATCATATTATATTTTTCCTGAAAAGTTTTAAGGCTATCCTCAGCGTCTCTCAACTCAGAAATATTTTGTTGGTAACGCTCACCAACAAATTTTCGATGAAATGATGCTTTTTCAAGATTAAGGTTTTTATTGATCAAATCTAATTGGTCAACAAAATAATTCGCAATTTTCGCAACTAACCTTTTTGCCTCTATCTCTTCATTTTCTGGATGTAACCAACCTGTTGAAAATTCTACAGAAATTCTCATCGTTCCCTCCTCATCTACTGTAAAAATTGTACTTTCTTTCAACAACTCAAGGGCTTCTTCGATATTTTCAACTTGATACAAATCGATAAGATTAAATTTTTGAATGACATTTTCCATCACAGTTCGACTTTTTAAAATTGCAATCAATTTTAGAGTCTCATCATTTGATTGATTAATCAACCCTCCCAATGGTAAATCAGAAATAGCACCCATTATCCCAACATTAGATTCAGAAGAAGGCGGCATAAGTACCGCAGTAGATTTGAATGTTAGTGGTAATACCAATGAAATTATCACACTCGTTACCGTAACCAAAAGTACATTTTTTGTAATGGTAATGCGATTTCTCCAAAGGACAGAAATAATTTTAAATATATCAATTTCATTGGAATCAATTGAGGTTTCGTTATGAAATTGAATGGTTGAGTTATCGTCTTTTAAAATACCATACTTTTTAAAATCTGCAATTCTGTTCCGTAAGGTTTTTTCTGTAAAACCATGCTTCTTTGCAGTGTTCTCTCTCAATTTTGAATCAGTAACTATACCAGGATTTGATTTCACCAATTCTAAAATCTTTTGTTCATGTGGAGTCAATTTCATTTTATTATAGATAAGCAGTTGCTGCTAAATAGGACATATAAATCGAAAATATATATGCTGTCATCTGCAAAATACTAAGACGACCTACAAATGTATTTAAAAAAGTCCTTGGAACCACAATAACATCTCCGCGATTTAGCAAAGTATCTCTACCTTTTCCTATGGAACCATCGGTATGGTAGACCATTGCCCGATCTGGATCTCCTTCGAGTGTATTCCCTCCTGCTATACTAATGTAATCGGAAATGGAATATCCAGGAATAAATTCATAAGCTCCGGGTTTTTGAACATAACCATTCACCATGATTCCTCTTTCTCTCAGAATATCAATTATGTCCCCAGCAGTCAATTTAAATTGTGAAAACTCATTTGGGAGTACCCTGATATAGGATTCGGATTTAGTTCCTGAGCGAGTTATGATTACACTCTGTAAATCTGAATAAGTGTCCAGCTTTATTCTGCGAGTTAAAAATTGTAGTAAGGTTTCCTCTGGTTCAATGATATCATAGCCGGTTCCAATTACGGCTCCTCTCAATGCCACTGATTCAGCAGAAACGTCTCCAAATGGAACAAATATTATATCACCTTCAAGAAAAGTAGGGTTTTGCGATAAATCTCCATTTCGAACAAAATTCAGATGATTAATTTTTTCGACCACACCACTTTTACGTATTACTTTTATTTCAAACTCCCGAGCTAATTGATGAAATTCTTTTGCACGGGTAATTATTCTATCCAACCGATCCACAGCACTTGCACGGACAAATCCCGGATTATTTACTGCACCTATAACTTGAATCTGAAAATATCTTATGTTGACTAATGCAATACTTACCTTTGCATTGGGATAAGCATTTTCCAAAATATATTCTTTAATTTTACCTATACCTTGTCTTAGAGTTTTTCCAGACACGTTCACCACTCCAACTGACGGAATAAAAACATCGCCTGTCGGAGTTACCTTTATGGGTAAAGTGAGGTTCTCACCCATTAAAATATTTACTCCAAGTTCGTCTCCAGGTCCTAAAATATATTTATCAGGTATTATGGGTTTTTCAAGAGAAAAAGTTTCTTCAAATGATTGCACTGCCTGGATTGTCTCACCTGCTTTTACATCCGTATTTTCTTTCAATAGATTTAATTGACCAAATCTATTATCCTGGCCAGTTATAACATGAGCAATAAATAAAAGAAAAACACTTAAACTATGATTAAACGGTTTATTTGATAACACCTAATCTTTCCTGTTTATAATTTTTTGCGTGAATATCTTTCCACCAGCTTTTGTATTCCAAATACCACTGAATGGTTTTTTTAATTCCGGTTTCAAAGGAATTATTTGGCACCCAATTTAATTCATTTTCAATTTTCGATGCATCAATTGAATACCGAAAATCATGCCCGGGTCGGTCTGCAACAAATGTGACTAGTTCAAAATACTTCCTTCCTCCTTTTCGTGGATGCATTTCATCCAGTAGTGTGCAAATAGTTTTGACAATTTCAATATTTTTTATCTCATTCATTCCTCCAATGTTGTAGGTATCACCAACGTATCCATTATTTAAGACTGTATAAATCCCATCACAATGATCCTTAACATAAAGCCAATCTCGAATGTTGTCTCCTTTTCCATATACTGGTAATGGTTTTTCATTGAGACTATTAATAATCATTAACGGAATCAATTTTTCCGGAAATTGATATGGTCCATAATTGTTTGAACAATTTGTGATTAAGGTTGGTAATCCAAATGTTCTATTCCATGCTCTAACTAAATGGTCTGAGGACGCTTTGGATGCAGAATAGGGTGAGCTGGGGTCATATGGTGTGGTTTCATTGAATGAACCGGTTTCTCCCAAACTACCGAATACCTCATCAGTTGAAATATGGTGAAACCGAAACTCATTTTTATCCTTTTGTTCCAATTGTTCGTAATAGTTCAGAGCCATCTGAAGAAGGTTAAATGTCCCTATAATATTTGTATTTATAAAGTCTTTTGGTCCATCAATAGAACGATCCACATGGCTTTCTGCGGCAAAATGTACGATAAAATTTGGAGCATATTTTTGAAGCAAATCCCTCACCATAATTGAATTACAAATATCCCCTTGAATGAAATGATACCGTTCATCTGATTTAATCTCTTTCAAATTGGATTCATTCCCAGCATAGGTGAGTTTATCTAAATTGACGATATGATTAACATCATTTTTATCCAGTAAATATCGAATAAAATTAGACCCGATAAATCCGCACCCACCGGTTATAAAATAGATTTTAGGATTCATATATTGGTAAATTTCGTTCAGGAGTATCTTTTAAAAATGG
>CAZBZK010000096.1:0-5664 GCA_964496365.1 uncultured bacterium | reverse complement strand
ATATGACAGAATGTTTAAACGAGTTGGGAATTGTACCGGATTGGATATCTTTTAGAAATAGTTTTAAGGAAACCGATTTAGATTCCGTCCACCAAACACCGATTAAAGCAACATTCAATAATCTGAGAACTTGGAATAAAGGATTAAGCGAGTATAAGTATTTGAGATTAAATAAAATAATTTCAGACTTGAGGGGAGAGTATCATTTAATCATAAATTCTAATAATGTCTTGAGTGGAATTTCAGGTGGAAAAAATTTACTTCACTATGTCCACTTTCCAAGAGAGGCGAGAATTTTACCTGAATTTTCAAATAGTGTTTTTCGTTCCAAGATAATGAATATGGCTGCAGAAAAATTATATCGGAAGTATGTGGACAAAATTGATCCGGGGTACGGGATTTTAGCTAATTCTCAATTTACAGGAAAAGCCATAGAAAAAGCCTATTCAATTCCTTACAATGAAGTGGAGATCTTATATCCTCCGATTCCTATGGTAGGAGACCAATCAGATGTACAGACTGAAAAATCGATTGATTTTATTTCTGTTGGGCGATTTGATTGTAATAAAAATCAGCTTATGCAGATAGATATTGCAGAGAAAACTCCTCAAGTCAATTTTACGATTTGCGGTTTTGCACCGAATCAAACAGCGGAAAAATATTATAAAAAATGTGAAGAAAAAATACATCGGCTACACATTACAAATGTTACCCTGAAAAAAAATATTTCATCAGCAGAGTTGGTTAAACTGCAGCATTCTGCTAAATATTTTTTACATACCATGCACGATGAACCGTTTGGAATTGCAACAGTTGAAGCAATTATTAATGGTTGTATCCCGCTTGTACATCATTCAGGAGGATCTGCAGAAATTGTTGGTCAGGATAAATTATTATTTACTGATTTGGATGAAGCTGTTAAAAAGATAAATCATCTTACCAGTTTGAATTTGGACGAAACAAGATTGATTGTTAATAATCTAACAGGAAGAATAAGGGAATTTGACGCATCAAGATTTAAATCGATTTTCACTTCGAAACTTGAACAAATATTGAATTGAGCGGGAATTAATGGGATTAAGAGAATCATTTCAACGATGGAAGTCTATCATTCTCAATACCAAAAGGGCTAGAATGAGAATTCATGAAAATCAATTAAATGTTCAAAGATTAGCGATTAAGGGATTTTCAAATCTTGAAAATAAATACCTTGATTTCAAAACAAGAATATCAAAACAGGAAGCAAAGGTGTATTCTCAAAATGCAGAAGACGGCCTCCTTATGTTTATTATGAACGAAATCGGAGTTGAGAATTATTCAATTGTTGAGATTGGAATTGGAGATGGAAAGGAATGTAATTCGCGAAATTTGGTTGAAAATTTCGGGTGGAATGCATGGATGATTGACGGTTCTGCTTTAAACGTACTTGAGGCGGAAAAATTCTACGCAAATCAAATAGAAGAAGGAACCGTAGTTGTTCACAACAGCTGGGTAACAAAAGAAAATATTGAGGAAACAATTAAAAATCTAGACGTACCCGTAAACATTGATATACTTTCAATAGATATTGATGGTAATGACTACTGGGTTTGGGAATCTATAAAATCCATTTCATCGAAAGTGGTAATTATCGAATACAACGCTTCTTTTGGGCCTGAAAGGTCGGTAACGGTTCCGTACGATCCTGAATTTGACCGGTTTAAGAAACACAATAGCGGATATTATCATGGGGCATCCTTAAAGGCACTCGAAAAACTTGGAAAGGAAAAAGGTTATTCCTTGATTTGCTGTGACTCAAAAGGAGTAAATGCAATTTTCCTAAAACAGGATCTGATAAATAATACACTCTTAATAGAACAAGAAGTGAAACATGCCTATTATAGTATTAAAAAAAGAATGCTGAAAATGTCAGCAAAAGATCAATTTGATTTAATCAAAAAATTACCCTTAACGGATGTTTAATCAATAATTCTCTAAAAAGTCTGAAAATTTTTTCTTATAAAATTCAAATTCATCTTTGGAGAACCCGGATGGATTAACAAAGGTAATTTCTTTAATATATTTTTTCAGGTTTTGTTTTTCCTCATTTTGAAAATTTTTTTTATAAACGTGCTCCAAATGCTGATTCAATTCTGCTTTCTGTGACTTCGAAATTCCTCTGTCCTTTTTAATTGTTGTATTGAAATATGTATAAAAATAAAAATGATCATAAATCAATGAGTTTGAACTGTCCGGTTTCCTATCAATAATCGAATATTTATCCTTAGCAACTAATATATTAAAATGTGTGAAATCGTTGTGAAGGAGCACATTTTTTTCTTTTAAATTGATCCAGTGTTCGTTGAGTACTTTTTCTAACATCGAAAATTTCATTTCGTTTAATGAATAATTATACAAGATTGGATACCCTTTAAACGGGTCGACACGTATTATTTGTCCAGATTTTAGATGTGTCAGTTTTACCGGATTATCGTAAGGAAAATGAAAGCAGATTTCTTTCGTCGGTTTTATTAATATAATTTCTACATCATCTGATGGAACAGTGAATTCCATACTCAGGAATGGCTTTATAAAGGTATCAATCAAAGGATTTTTTCTCAATCTGAACTGAATTGAATTTTTTCCAGCGATTGATGACATAAGTGAGATACTCAGGCGATGATTTAGATATTTTCCAGACGAATATAGGAGCATTGGAATCTGGTTTTTTGGAAAACAATAGAAGGATTTATTTACCATATGTGATTGCTATTATTTTTTGAATCGTTTTACCCATATCATCATTTTTTATTGATTGAGTATTGCGTTTACCAGTGGATATTTTATTATATTCATATTGGATTTCTTCCAATTGATTTTGTGAGTGCTCTTTTTTCCTTTTCATTAATATTTCAGATTCATTGTACAAATAAAAGATCTGATAAGGTGACGGAAAAAAATAGTTATAAAATGTCGAGTATAATATTTTTCTAAATCCTTTAGCTCGTGCAAATTGGTAGGTAGGGAAACGGTCAAAAATCACAGTATAGCCAATACTTTTTAACCATATGGATTGGATATATCTAATCCAGTTTTCAAGGTACACCATAAAAAAAAGTATAAAGTTTGTAATAAAGTTTTTAGGGAGAATGTCATAAAATTTTTGAAACCTGTAATGAGCACTTCCCATATAAATTGAAATAGTTCCTGGGATTATATTTTTTATTTCATTGATGATAGTGGATTTACCAACGCCGTCAACACCAACAAGCGCTATTATTTTACCTTTTCTCCAATTAATAATTTTTGATTTAAAATAATTTATGTAAGTGATTGGCGCCAGAATATGGGAAGCCTTTACTTTCCGTTGTCTAGTACGAGCATCAAGTGAATTCAACTTCAAAATTTTATTATTCTTCGATTTTGACAATTTTGAATATTTTGATAGGGTTGCTAAAGGATTATTAAATGAATATGTCTTTTTTAACTTGCCTTTTTTTTCATAGATCCTATGGAAATATTCCAGTAATTGTTGAATATGTTTAGGAAAGGCAAAAAAACAATTTTGTAAATATTTTTCTTTGAACAATTTATCCGTATAAAATAAATCTGCATTTGATACGGGACGATAGTAAAAGTGAAGATCCAAATTCTTTGAATTAGAAATATCTACAACCCTCAATAAAACTGAATTTAATAAATAATATTCAATGATAAAAAATTCGTGAAAAATCTCACTTGATAAATTCTTTATTGTACTGAATCCAGAGGGTTTAATTAATATATCAATGTCATTTAAGTGAGAAATTCTTTTTTGATTTAGCTCATCATAATTCCTTAAAACTATGTAATCAATACCTTTGGAATGTAAGCTATCGAAAAACTCAAATAGGGCATCAGCCAAGTTGTTATGTAAAGATGGCTTTTTAAGAGTCACGTTTCATTAAATTTGTTGAATATTTAATTGAATTAGTTTCTTAATATTTAATATTTTTTTAATCAAAATCGAATTCATTATTTTTTAACTAGGTAATTTCAGAGATATTTTGAAGGAATGCTATGCAAAATAAATTAACTTCGGAACAAATACTCGGTAAAAATATTTCTACGGCTTAAGAAGAAAAATAGTATTCCCTAAGTACCTTATAGAGCGAAACAATGATACGGAAAAATATTTTATTGGTTGGGAAATCCGGTTTTATCTATGGAATCGGCAACGTATCCACAAAAATTGCCGCCTTTTTACTGATTCCCGTTTATACAAAATATCTTTCTGTATCCACTGTAGGCACTATTGCATTGATTGAATTGATGGAGACTTTTCTGATCGGTATTGGAACACTCGGTATTTTTCAGGCAACTTGGAAATCACTTTCATCACAAGACGGAAGCGCATATAGCAGAAAAATAATTTGTTCAGGTTTTGTAGGATTATTGGTCTGGAATTTTGTTGTATTAACCATTTTCTCAGTTGCAGCAGGACCAATTTCATCGTTTTTAGGATTTCAATCAGAGCAAGATAGCAGTTTGATCTATTTGATCCTTGCCAATGTACTACTGCAGTTTGGAGCTATGTTTCAGCTCGCGTTATGGCAATACAAAGGGAAAGCTTTGAACTACGTGCTGCTTTCTCTTTTTCAGTTTTTAGGAACCGTTTGCTTTTCAGTCTACTTCATTATTTTTCTGTCTATGGGATTAAAGGGGGCAATCCTCGCAAAAACTGTCACTTTTTCAATCATATTTATACTGAGTATTTGGAATATTTTTAGGAATTATTGGAACTTTCCATCCTTGCAAACTTTCTTAAATCTGGCAAAGTTTGGAGCCCCGCTGGTGTTTTTAGGTTTGGTTACGCCTATTCTTACAGTTTCAGATAGGTTTTTCCTCAACCTGTATGTCCCGCTCGGGTTAATAGGGATTTACAGTATCAATTATAAATTTGGAATGCTTATAAATATGCTTTTGATTGTGCCGCTTCAGAGAGGGCTGCTTCCCATGATTTACAGGGAAGGCGTCAAGGATGAAATGAAGCCGATTTACAAAGACATATTATTCTATTATCTGATTATCGGCTGCCTTTTCATTCTTGGAATCACATTTTTCATTAAACCGATGATCGGGTGGATATCCAGCCCGGAATACCTTGAGGCAGCTTATGTTGTTCCGTTTGTTGCGGCGGCATATCTCATTGCAGGGTTTCGGCCGTTTTTTACACCATTGGTTGCCTTAAATGATCGAACAGATTTACTCGGAAAAGCAGCCATTATTGGAATAGCGGTTTGCCTGGCCCTTAATTATTTGCTCATCAAGGATTATGGAATTAATGGCGCGGTAGCTGCAACTGTCATTTCATATGTTATTTTCACCTATTCCGTATATTATTTATCGAAAAAAGTAGAGCCCATGAATTGGAACTGGCCGCGTATCGGAAAAGTAGCCTTACTGACTGGTTTAATCCTTTCAGGTGTCCATTTTGCCGGGAATCAGTGGAAAGATTTTGAAATGGTATTTGGTTTATTGGGCATTGCGAGTTTTCCGTTATTACTTTGGGCATTTCGTATTATTGGTGAACGTGAAATTCACGGGGTGAAATCCATAATTGCATTTGTTCAAAATAGAGTGAGAAAAAGCTGATGCAGTCTTACCGTCATTCAGTTAATATAAAATACGGCCTTTTCGTGATGG
>CAZBZK010000095.1:0-5690 GCA_964496365.1 uncultured bacterium | reverse complement strand
ATCTTGTCCTAAAACTGCATCCTGATGGTTTATTCATGGGCGTTGGTACATCTCCTTTTAATACGATCCGTTTTCGTTTTTTTTGCTTTGGGTCTGGGACGGGAACAGCAGAAATTAATGCTTGACTGTATGGATGTTTCGGATGATGATAAACTTGTGATGCATCACCAAATTCAACGAGGTTTCCAAGGTACATGACTGCAATTTTATCTGAAATATGTTCCACAACCGAAAGATCATGTGCGATAAACAAATAGGACACATCAAATTCTTTTTGAATATCCATCATGAGATTGATAACCTGAGCTTGGATGGACACATCCAGAGCCGATACTGGTTCATCACAAATAATAAGATCAGGATTGGTAGCCAGTGCTCTGGCAATTCCAACTCGTTGTCTTTGTCCTCCGGAAAATTCATGGGGAAATCGTCCTGAATGATCTTTCCTTAATCCAACTTTTTCCAAGAGCGTTAACACTTTCTCTGTTCGTTCTTTGGAAGTCAATTTAGTGTGAATTTTCAGCGGTTCTTCTACAATCTGACTTACGGTCATTCTTGGATTTAAAGACGCATATGGATCCTGAAATATCATTTGAACTCGAGACCGATATCCTCTCATTTTACGAGGATGAATTTTAGTAAAATCCACTTCTTTTTCATCGAAATGATAAACGATATTTCCTCCCACTTCAACATCAGGTGCAACATACTTTAAAATATTTATCATGGCACGTCCTACTGTGGTTTTTCCGCATCCAGATTCACCTACCAAACCCACAATTTCACTCCGTCCAATAGAAAAGGAAACATTTTCCACAGCATTCACTTCCGCAACTTTCCGGGATAAAACTCCTCCATAAACTGGAAAACTGACGGAAAGATTTTTTACATCAACGAGTGGTTTATTTTTCATCCCTGAGCTCCTCCTGCAACAACATGACATCGTACAAAATGATTTGATGATAACTCAATTAAAGGTGGTTCATCTGTATGACATCTATCCTCAACTAGTTCGCACCGTGTGCAAAATTTACACCCTTCGGGAAGATCTACAATGTTGGGCACCATTCCGGTTATCGTTTCTAATTTTTCCACAGGATTTTGTTCATTTGGATGAGGGATGGAATTTAACAACCCTTTTGTGTAAGGATGTTGTGGACTGTCAAACAAAGATTTAACATTTGCAATTTCTTGAATGACACCCCCGTACATTACCATGACCCGTTCGCAGGTTTCTGCCACAACCGCCATATCGTGAGTAATCAAAATAACCGCTGCTTCCTCATTCTGCTGTTTGAGATCCAACATCAAATCAAGAATTTGTGCTTGGATCGTTACATCAAGAGCAGTGGTGGGTTCGTCAGCAATAAGCAACGATGGATTTTTTGCCAATGCCATTGCAATCATGACTCGTTGTCGCATCCCACCAGAAAATTGATGAGGATAATCACTCATTCTTTTTTCCGGATCAGGAATTCCAACCCTTTTTAATAAATGCACTCCCTCATTAAATAATTTAGAATAATTGTCAACATAGGATTCTGAAATCAATTGTCGAAAACCCAAAATCATAAAAGCAAACAGAGAAGGAAGAGCTGTCCCCACAACGAAGCTGACTATCAAATTTCCTACCAAAAAGGTCCATCCAGCAATGAGTTGGGACAACAAAACGCTTATAACCCCTACGGTGAGAGAAAGTTTTATTCTGATGTTCTGAGGAATTGATTTAATGGAGGTTGCAGTAGAAATAATTCCATCTTTAATAAATTCAGTAAATGATTTTGGTTTGATGGCTTCTATAACCTGAAGTCCCACAGTAAAAACTGGATTCAATGATGTCATGGGCTCCTGAAAAATCATTGCAATTTCTTCTCCACGATACTTCCGCATTTTTTGGTACAAATTTTTTCTAAATTTATCAAACTCTTCTTTTCTAGGTGATTTAAAACCAAAATGACTGGTTACCATTATGTCCAAAACAAGAGAAATTAGAAAAGCGAGGATCCCCTTAATCGGCAAAATAATATGGATTAAAATCCAACCTATGAAAAATAATCGTGTCGTCCTTGATCGTTTAACATCTTTTAAATCAGGGAAATATTTAAACTCCGGTATTTTTTTGATTCTATCCAAGTCATTGCCGTCAAAAATCAACTCATCCTTGAATTTGATGGTACCCTCACTTACTTCCCCCGGGGGATTCGGAATCAGTTGAATGAGTGATAATACAGACACAGATTTTCCAGAACCAGATTCACCAACGATTCCCAATGTTTCTCCTTGAAAAATATCAAAGTCGATTCCATTTACAGCAGTCGCCCACTCTTTCCCAATT
The DNA here is from genome assembly GCA_964496365.1 of uncultured bacterium. Taxonomy (GTDB): domain Bacteria; phylum Fidelibacterota; class Marinisomatia; order Marinisomatales; family AB-629-J13; genus AB-629-J13. Next base: position 3,355 of record CAZBZK010000095.1, on the reverse strand, counting down.
TTAAATCGAGTTTTAAGTCCTTTAATTTCAATTAGTTTTTTCCGAGTCATCGCAACCTCGAATAGACTTTTGGATCAAACGCTTCTCTCACACCCTCTCCAATAAATACAATTGAAAGTAAGGTTAAAAATTGGGCAGACACCGGGGCAAACACCATCCACCATTTGGTCACATTTTGTAGTCCAACGTCCAACATTTGTCCCCAGGATGGAGTGGGTGGCGGCATCCCAAATCCAAGGTAATCCAATCCGACCAATGCTGAAATTCCAGCAACAATCGAAAAAGGGAAATAGGTAATAACCGGTACCAAGGCGTTTGGGAAAATATGCTTAAACATAACTTTTCCATCTGATTGCCCCATGCTCAATGCAGCAGCAACATAATCTTTTGCTTTTTCCCGATAGAATTCGGCTCTCATCAAATAGGTCATTCCAATCCAGTTCACCAGTGTATAAATTCCAATTAATAACAAAAATGATGGTTTAAGTATAGACGAAATGATAATGATTACAAAAAGCATTGGCAAACTAGACCAAACTTCAATAATCCGTTGAAAAAACAAATCAAATTTCCCGCCAAAATATCCCATGGAACCGCCAATCAAAATCCCGAAAATGTAATTGATTACGGTCAATATTAAAGCAAAAGAAATTGAAATATTAAATGCATAACAAAGTCGTGCAAACACATCCCTTCCAGTATTATCCGATCCCAGCCAATGATTTGATGAAGGAGGTTCATACATTTTATTTCCTTCAGTGGTAATATCTTCAAAAGGTGAATAGGGATAAGGAGGCATTAATACCCAATTTTTACTGTTATCAGCTTTAAACAAATTCTTTAGCTCACGATATTTTGCTTCACCGGGAACATCTTGTCCAAACGTTTTTCCGGCAATATATCCACTAAAAACTGGAAAGAATAATTCGTTATTGTATTTGACGATGAGGGCTCTATTATTTATAAGTAAGGGAAGAAAAAATGAAATACCGTATAATACCATTAATATAATTAATGAATAATAACCCCTTTTCATTGTTTTGAATTTTAACCACCGTTTTTGGAGTATAGATAAATGTTCTTCTTCCACGTTTTTCTTTTTAAAAATCATTTAAATCGTATCCTTGGATCTACTGTTGCCAACGCAAGATCTGAAATTATATTCCCAATCAGTCGAATCAAAACAACTGCAACTAAATATCCCAATGTTATTGGATAATCTCTTTGGAGAATCGCTTCATACGCCATACGTCCAAATCCATCGATATTAAACACTCGTTCGATAAAATATGAACCTGCAATGACAACCCCTATTATATGCCCGATCCCAGATGCAATAGGGATTACACTGTTTCTCATAGCATGGAGCCAGACCACACGTTTTTCCCTCAACCCCTTAGCGAATGCAGTGCGGATATAATCTTGACTCAAATTTTCAAGTAAAGAATTTTTCATTAATACCGTCATGGTTGCAAAACTGGCTATAGACCATGCAATTACAGGCAGTATCATATGATGGATTTGGTCTATGATTTTTTCATACCATGAAAGTGTTTCCCAAATTTCAATTGGGCTTCGAAATCCACCTAATGGAAATATATCCCAAAAACTTCCACCTCCCAATAATACTAAAAGAACACCTCCCAATGCCCATCCAGGAATGGAATATGCGATGAAAATAGCTACACTGGAACCAAAATCGAAAATCGAACCGTGATTTAGTGCTTTCCTAATCCCCAAAGGAATACACACTAAATATGAAAGAAACATTCCGGTCAATCCAAAGAATAGGGAAATTTTAAAACGTGGTTTCATAACCTCTGTGACCGGTCGTGCGAAGGTATATGATTTTCCTAAATTTCCCGTTAATATTCCGGAAAATTCATGTTGAAAAATAACAGCTTCTTTTGTTCCATCCTCCAACGTTTCTTCTATGGTCGCTTTCCAATCTACACTTTCAGACCCGTCTTTTTCAAAGACAGTCAACACATCATTTTCATTTGATTTAATGTCCACCCTCCACAGTTTTCCATCTCGTTTCCCCACTCGTTTTTCAACCAAATTGGTTCCCGATTCAAATGTAAAATCACGGTGTTTAATTTCCCGAGGCCAAATGCCCAACCAAATTAAATATCGTTGGTATACTGGTTTATCAAACCCATAAAACCTCTTCAATTCCTTTAATGCAGATGCAGGGAGTACACTTCCTCCCATCATATCTGAGGATGAACCGCCGGCTTCTCCTCCTCCAGCCATTCCACCCATTTGCAATTGTATCATGGTTTGTTCAAGGGGTCCACCTGGTGCCAACTGAAGAATGGTAAAAACCAAAACTGTGGAACCCAAAAACGTTGGGATCATCAATAATAATCTGCGGATAAAATAGGTAGTCACGAAATTCTATTTTGAAAATTGATTATCAAATAAAAAATTCTTTTGGGGGACTCTCTGATTAAAGGATGGTTCAATTGACCTTTAATGGTTAGTTATTGACTCTTTAAATATTCAGGCCAGAATTTCATATCCAATGGAGCTAACGGCAATTTTTCGCCAGTTTCCATTGCATTCTCAAGTCTTATAGATTTTTCTTCATCAATCCACCAATAGGGAAAAATACTCCAGAATTCTCCAATATACCGGGTGAACATCCATTCCGGAAATCCAAATTTATCCCAGTACAAAATTCGCTGGTAATTCCGTACAATACTCCAGGCTGTAGGATGTACTTCTGCAAAAATACCGTCAATTTCCTGAACAATTTCAATACGGCGGTTTTGATCGAAACAAACATCGTATTCCATTAACAATTCGTCCACCCTATCACTTTTAAATCCCCATACATTATTATTATCATTTTGATCTGCTAATTCAGACTTTAATGACGTTTCCGGATTTGGATAGACCAACCCTCCATATGCAAGCATGGCTACGGTATAATTTCGTTCGTTTACATTTTTGATCATGGTATTGTAATCGACAAATTTAATCTGCATATCCATTCCATATTCTTTCAGCATTTGCTGAACAGGTGTCGCCATATATTCGTATGTTTTTGGTAAACTCAATTCAAAAGATAAAACACGCCCTGATTCTTCATGAACCAACCATCCATCTTCATTTCTTGATGTGTATCCAGCCTCACGGAGTAGTTGGACTGCTTTTTCCGGATTATGATGGAATTTATCGTTATTCGGGTTTTCATAGACGGAACCTGCATACATAGAATTCATCATTCCATATTCATTGTAATACATTTCACGGTTCATTTTTTCTCGGTTATAAAGATAGGTGAAAGCATATCGAACCCGTTTATCATCAAAAGGCCATTTGCGCATATTAAAATAATATCCGGATG
>CAZBZK010000094.1:0-5866 GCA_964496365.1 uncultured bacterium | reverse complement strand
GCTGTCAAAAACGGATATTTTCGCATCCTTTCGGGGAAGAATTTCACCGTTCACATAAATTTTTATGTTTTTGTTTCTTTCATCGTGAATGTAGGTGTGGGTGCTCATATTAAGAGGTGATAAATTTACTAAAAATCGATGGTGAATTTACTGGGGAAAACTATAACTTTTTTTAAGAATCATTTTGAAATTCAAGTTATTTTATAAATTAAAAATATATATTAATTGAAGATTAAATTGTCTTAGTTCTTTTAGCTGAAAAACCTACGTTTTAGAATAGAAATATGGTTTGAAGCCGGTACGGTGAATGTGGAAACATTTTCATTAGCTCCCGATTTCCGTCAACAAATTTGTAGGCAGAATAACTTGGAATGAGAATGACAGGAAATAACACATATTTTGCCCCATCCCTTGGTGTGCTGAAAACTTCAGCATTACCAATCCAAGACCAATACGGTCGAACGTTCAACTATTTGCGTCTTGCACTAAACGAAAAATGTAACCTTCGGTGCATCTATTGCATGCCGGAGGAGGGGATTGATTTTCGTAGTGAAGAAAAACTTCTATCTACAAAAGAGATATTTCAGCTTTTAGAATTAACCAGTGAGATGGGGGTTACTAAAATTCGGTTAACCGGGGGCGAACCATTACTCCGAAAAGATTTGTTTCCGATTATTCAATATGCAAATAATTTGGAGGGAATTGAGTCTATTCATGTAACCACAAATGGGATATTACTTTCAAAATATATTCAAGATTTAGAAGAATCAGGTATCTCTGGGTTAAATATTAGTCTGGACACATTGGACCCAAATAAATATAAAACAATTACAAGAAGAGACGGTTTAAAACCTGTCTTAGAGGGATTAGATAAAGCCATTCATTCATCTATTAAATCTATCAAATTGAATGTAGTTGCCATGCGTAATTTTAATGATGATGAACTCATAGATTTTATTGCGCTTACCCAGGAAAATGATATTACAGTTCGCTTTATTGAGCTTATGCCTTTTGATTCACATCAAATATGGAAAACAGGTAAGTATTATGGCACAGATTATATTTTAGCTGATATTAAAAATAAAATAAATGTCATACATCAAGTTGATGGATCGCTCACAGAGCATCATATTTTTCGAGTCGATGATTATAAAGGAAAAGTTGCCGTTATTCCAGCATATTCACGAACATTGTGTGGTGAATGTAATCGAATCCGTATTACCGCAGATGGCAAACTATTAAATTGTCTTTACAACCAAGATGAAATAAATCTTCGAGATGCTATGCGTAATGGGAAAGATAGCCTACAAATAAAAAATATGATTAGGGATACCATGAATAAAAAATTTAAAGATGGTTGGGGTGCCCAAAATCAAGGAAATGATAACAGAGAATCCATGACCCAAATAGGGGGATAATATGAATGATTTTACACACTTAGATAAATCTGGAAACGTCAAAATGGTTGATGTGACTGATAAACTGAGTTCTACAAGAATAGCTAAAGCTGAAGGGAATATTTCCATGCTCCCTGAAACGATGAGTTCCATTCAAAATGATTCTCTTCCCAAAGGAAATGTATTAACCACAGCTAAAATTGCTGGAATTCATTCTGCGAAAAAAACGGCTGAAATGATCCCAATGTGCCATCAATTGAATCTTTCTTTTGTGGATATCGAATTTGAAATGGCCTCCGATTCCATTATGATTCGATCTGTCGTAAAAACCAAAGAAGCCACGGGAGTGGAAATGGAAGCATTGTCCGCAGTCTCAAGTGCTGCGCTTACGATTTACGATATGTGTAAAGCGGTGGATAAATCCATGGAGATTGGAGAAATCAAACTCATCAAAAAGGTGGGCGGTAAATCAGATCACGCCGTGGACTATCGACCCAAGGTTGGTGTGATTACTTTAAGTGATAGTATTTCTGCCGGTAAGGGGGAAGATAAATCTGGCCCCATTATTATAAATGGTTTTAAAAATGCGGGCTGTTTAGTCGATCACAATGTCATTTTACCTGACGGATCTGAAAAATTAATTCCAACAATTCAAGATTGGGTCCATAAGAGTGTTGAACTTATCATTACCACAGGCGGAACAGGATTAGGCCCACGGGATTTAACAATAGAAACAATGGAAAGTCTTTTTGAGTCCAAACTGCCTGGTGTGGAACAAGCGCTTCATTCTTATGGACGGGGAAAAGTAAAAACAGCCATGTTATCACGATTAACAGCAGGTGTGATTGGAGAAACTATTGTTATCTGCTTACCAGGAAGTACGGGTGCCACCCGAGATGCACTTAAAGTATTAATTCCAACTATTTTTCATTCATTCCATATGATGAAAGGTGAGAAACATTGATTTTAGAACCACGGAGACACGGAGATGAAAAAAATATTAATAATTAAATTACCCAGTGACGTTGTTTCTCAGTTGTATATGATGGAGTTATGATGTTATTAGAAAAAGAATTAACCAGAAAAATTATCCAATGTGGTATTGAAGTCCATAAAGCGTTAGGTCCAGTGCTTCTGGAATCAGCATATGAAAAATGTTTAATGAAAGAATTTGAGTTGTCTGGATTTTCATTCAATTCGCAAGTTGATCTCCCTTTAAAATATAAAAGAATTAAAGTTGATGCTGGTTACCGAATCGATTTAATATTAGAACAAAAAGTAATTATTAAATTAATAGCAGTTGAGTCGCTCATTCCTGTTCATGAAACACAATTGTTAACTTATATGAAATTAACGAGAATTCGGGTCGGAATGCTCATGAATTTCAATGTTCCAGTTCTTGAAGATTGTATTAAAAGGATGGTTCTTTAATATGGATATATTTCATACCAGCGGTTTCACGCATATTATTTCTTTTGTATTAAGATTTATTTCTCAGTATCTCTATGTCCCAGTGGTTTAACCGATGGATTTATTACTCCCAATTTTATTTTTTTTCGTTGCACTGATATATTCATCTGTGGGACTTGGTGGAGGATCGTCATACACAGCTTTGTTAGCGATTTTTGGTGTGAGTTACCAGATGATTCCAACAACATCATTAACAATGAATTTAGTGGTTACATTTATCGGAATGGTTCATTTTTGGAAAAATGGGCACGGACGATTATATCTTATTGTCCCTTTTTTAGTAACATCTATTCCAATGACTTTTGTAGCCGGTTCATTGAATGTGCCAGAAATGTTATTTAAACTTTTTCTGTTAGCAACACTCATTTTTGTCGCGACTCGAATTTATATTATCAATGAATTAAGAATAAAGATTCAACTTTCCAATACTCGGAAATGGATTATGTGCTTGGGAATAGGTTCTGTTTTAGGTTTTATCGCAGGTGCGGTTGGAATTGGTGGTGGAATCTATCTTGTCCCATTAATCATTATGTTTGGACTTGGAACTGAAAAGGAGGCAGCAGCGTCCGGTGCTATGTTTATTTGGGTAAATTCACTTGTTGGTGTTATTGCACGTGCACAATTAGGCAGTTTCGATATTAATTTTATTTTACCATTGGCCGTTGCTGTTCTTGTAGGTGGCTTTGTCGGTTCATATATGGGTGCAATTAAATTTAAACCAAAAACAGTCCAAAAAATTATGGGTGGTGTCATCATTATTGCGATTATCTTTTTAATACAAGATTTAGTTTAATGAAGCATTTACCACAGAGCCACGGAGTCACAGAGATAAATATTATTAAGGAAAAAATTTCGTATCTCTGTGGTCCAAGAAGGAAAATGATATGATACCATTTCACGAATCAAAATCAATCATTAAAGAACAAGTATTTACATTAGCATCAGAAATGATTCCATTAAATGAAGCGGGTGGTCGTGTGTTGGCACAGGATATTATTGCTACATTTCCATCACCATTATTTGATAATTCTGCTATGGATGGTTTTGCTGTTCGGTCTGAGGATACAAAAGGTGCAAGTTCACAAAACCCAGTACAATTAACATTGGCTGGAATTAGTTCCGCTGGACAGCCGAGTTATGCAAAATTAGGAAAAGGGGAATGTATTCAATGTATGACAGGGGCCAAAATACCTGATGGCGCGGATGCCATTATTATGGTAGAAGATAGTAGTGGATTCTCAAATACAAAAACAGTTCAAATAATGCTTGAAGCATTTCCAGGAAAGCATATTCGCAATAGGGGAGAAGAAATTAAAGAAGGTGAAATACTGATTCAAAAAGGAACGCCAATCACACCCAGCGAATTAGGTACCTGCGCTACATTTGGGTATGGGAATCTTTCTGTTTTTAAAAAGCCAAAGATTGCCATTTTTGGCACGGGAGATGAATTGGTTGAACCAGGGAGCCCATTAGGTGAAGGACAAATTTATAATTCGAATTTATATGTATTTTCGGAATTAGCTAATCGTGCAGATGCAGAAATAACTATGCGAAATGTGATTAAAGATAATAAAGATTCATTACGATCGTTTTTATCCGAAGCGCTGGAAACCTGTGATATTGTTATTTCTTCTGGGGGTGTTTCTATGGGGAAATACGATTATGTTCGAGATGTATTTATGGAGTTGGGTGTTGAAGAACATTTTTGGAAAGTGGCCCAAAAACCTGGGAAACCCCTATTCTTTGGCACAGGAAAAAATACACTGATTTTCGGATTGCCAGGGAATCCCGTTTCATCATATATCGGATTTATGGAGTGGGTTTGGCCTGTTATCCATACTTTGACCGGGCAACGTGAGCAGGAACCAATAACTGCAATTTTGAAAAAACCGTTTCCAAGAGAAAAAGTAAAATATCGTTTTTTATTTGGGAAAGCGTGGATGGAGAATGGACAATTGGTTTGTGAACCATCTTCTAAAGTGGGATCGCATATGTTAACATCTTCCTTACAGACTAATTGTATTCTTGGAACAGCTCAAGGGGATGGTCCTTTGCAACCGGGTGAAAGTATATCTGTTCATATATTGCCCTGGAAATCAATAAAATGATTATAACACCCAGAGAACTTTTTGAGCAACAATCCGAATTCACTGTGATTGATATACGTCCCGAATCTCAGCGAAAAGAATTTCCAATGGATGGAATAAACATTCATCTTCCTGAAGATGGGTTGATTCATGGCATAAAAGGCAAAAAGGTGCTGTTGTGCCAATTTGGAATTGTGACAGAAGGGATGATTATTGAACAGAACCTAAAAGATACATTTAGTTTATTAGGCGGTGCACAGGCATGGATTGAATTCCAGTCCAAAAAAGAAGATTTAAGCAGATGGTCCCGGCAAGCTGTTTTACCGGAAGTTGGATTAGAAGGTCAAAGAAAACTGTTAAATGCAAGTGTAGCAATTATTGGTTTAGGCGGATTGGGATGTCCTGTCTCTCAGTCGTTGGTTGCAGCTGGCATTGGGAAATTGATTCTGATTGATGGCGATCGTGTCGAATTATCTAACCTTCATCGCCAGCCATTGCATGGCATAGATGATATTGGAAAAACAAAAGTCAAATCTGCAGAAGAAAGTTTGCGTACAATTAATTCTGTGACTAAGATAATATGTTTAGACGAATATTTAGATGAAACCAACGCCTTAGAATTCATTCAGAAATGTGATGTGGTGATTGATGCGACTGATAATATTCAAACGCGACAATTGATTGATCAGTTTTCTAAACAATCTAAGGTACCCATGATTTATGGAGGATTGTATCGCTGGGAAGGTCAAGTTGGCATTTTGAACGTAAATGGAAGTCCGGGATATAAAGAATTGTTTCCTGAACCACCATCTAGTGGAGAAACATGTTCTGATGCTGGTGTTTTGGGAATGCTACCCGGAGTTATTGGTAATATTCAATCATTAGAAGCGGTAAAATTAATTGTGGGCATTG
>CAZBZK010000093.1:0-5932 GCA_964496365.1 uncultured bacterium | reverse complement strand
CACATATCCCAGGCATATTTCCGCGGCCACCTCCCTGCCAATTCTGTGCATTCAGAGATGAAAAAGAAAATACAACTACTATAAAATTTGTAATAAAAAAATAATGTTTCACAGATATTCCAATTGTTACTTATAAAATAGTTAATAAATCTTCAGTTTTTAAAATGTAAAGAGCAATAAATTTAATTAAATTGGTTCATTACTAAGGATACAAATTCAATTATCAGAAAAATAAACGTTATGAAAAAAAGTCATCTTTTTATTTTCTCCATCTTTATTTTGTTTTTATCTGTACCTTGGATATTCTCCAAGCCCAGTTCAATGGTATTGTTTGGGATGCCGATCTGGGCAGTTTATTCTTTAGTTATAACTTTTTTATATGCAGGAATCATTTTTTATTTTATCCGTAAATACTGGGAGATTTCGGCTGAGGAATCACATACATGAATACATCATTGGTCTCAACGGGAGGAACCGTATTTATTCTAATTTATTTAATATCCTTAATTGGAATTGGATTAATTGGCAGATATTCCAGAAAAGAAAATTCCATGTCGGATTTTTATCTCGCAGGGAGAGGAATGAGTATGGTTGTGTTATTTCTCTCTCTGTATGCAACCCAGTATAGCGGAAATACACTCATCGGTTTTGCTGGAAAAGCATATCGTAATGGGTTTACAGCATTGGTAACGGTAACGTTTATGTGCTCAGTTATCGGTGCTTACTTTATATTTGCTCCAAAATTGTTTCGGTTATCAAGAAAATACAATTTTATAACCGTTGGTGATTTCATTCAATTTCGGTATAAATCAACCACACTTACCTTTGCAGTTACGATGCTCTCCATCATTGCTTTGGTAAATTACATGGTTACAAATTTAAAAGCAATGGGAATCATCATAGAATCTGTGACGGGAGGAACTGTCTCCTTTGTGAACGGGATTATTTTGCTTTCCTTAATCATGGTGATTTATGAGACATTGGGAGGAATGCGAAGTGTTGCTTGGACGGACATGATACAGGGGATTCTGTTACTTTTGGGTGTAGTTTTTATTTTCAGTTTGGTTCAGAATCATTACGGAGGAATCATTGCATCACAAATTCAGTCCTACACTGAGTTTTGGAAACCACCAGATTGGAATGAAAAAAGATTATGGTTTAGTACGATCATCATTTTATTTGCAGGGATTTCTGTATATCCTCATGCTATACAGAGAATTTATTCTGCAAAAAATGAAACCACTCTTAAACGTTCACTACAACTCATGGTTTTTATGCCATTCGTAACTACACTTTTTATTATTGTTGTTGGGATAGTTGGTGCGGTACAATTCCCGGAATTAAGCACTAAAGATTCTGAATATATTACACTCTTAATTTTAACAGATTTATCGGAAAAAAATCCCATGGTCACTCCCGTTTTGGTTTTATTTATTTCAGCAGCAATAGCAGCAATTATGTCAACGGTAGATTCAGCTCTATTAGCGATTTCATCTTTATTTACACAGGATATTTATCGCAGAATAAAACCAAACACTGATGAAAAAATGCTAACTTATTTCGGGAAAGTATTTTCATGGGTGTTAATGGCATTGGCTGCACTATTTGCCATTTATCTTCCCCAAACCATTTGGAGACTCATGGAAATTAAATTGGAAATTCTGTGCCAAATCGCTCCTGCGATACTCATTGGAATTCATGTGAAACGAATGGATAATTCCATGATTTTATACGGACTGACTTCAGGAACATTCATTGCTCTTTTCATTATTTTTTCAAATATGTTTGGAGTTCCCATTCCTGCGAAACCCTGGGGAATTCATGCAGGGGTGTGGGGGTTGGCGGTCAACTGCATGATAATTTTTATTTTGTATCAAAGAAAAATAAGAGTAAAAATATAAGTGAAAATTGATCATCATTTAATTAGGCAAGATTGGAAGAGTAGAGGGTTTTCATGCGATATTTGGTCTGATCCACCCGGAAAAGTCTGGGCGGATTTTGTTCATAACGCCGATGAACTCTTCATGCTCATTGATGGAAAAATCGAACTTGAAGTAAATGGTCAAATTCTCCACCCTAAAATTGGAGAGGAAATACTTATTCCTGCAGGTGTGAACCATACGGTGAAAAATATTGGAGTGGTTAAAAATCACTGGTTTTATGGATACAAACAGCATTGATTTAAAAGCTGCAAAAAATCATAAACTTCAGTTTATTTTGATTTTAGCAATGGCAGTTTGGGGCTTGTCATGGACCAATGCAAAAATATTGGGGGTTTATACGTCTCCTCCCTTGTCCATGTTTTGGCGATTTTTATGTGCTGTTTTACTCTTTATCCCCATATTGAAATGGACAGGACATTCATTTTCAATTCCCAAAAAAGGGTTTATGTTCATTTTAGCAAATGGTTTATTTATGACCTTTTATAATTATTTTTATTTTCGTGGAACTCAAATTGGACTTGCGGGAATTGGAGGAGTTTTAGTCACAACTTTAAATCCAATTATAACAATGATTTTGGTGGTTTTTATTTTAAAAGAAACCATAAAGTCTAAAGAGATTTTAGGAGCATTTCTTGGGATTTTAGGTGGGATATTCATTGTGAATATGTGGTCGGTTAACTACCATGATTTATTGCAAAGCGGGAATCTATACTTTTTTTTAGCAGCAAGTTCTTGGGCTTGTGTTACCTTGATAACATCAGCGTCCAAAGATAGAATTCATTTCATTCCATACAGTTTTTGGTCTATGACAATGGCGGGATTGTTCTCATTTATATTATCTTTGGATGAACCGATTTTATCGGTTTTCGATTATGGGTGGGAGTTTTGGATAAACTTGCTCATATTATCTGGAGGGGCAATGGTTTTTGGAACTACGGTTTATTTTTTGGCGACGGTTCAACTTGGATCAAGAAAAGCCAGTGCTTTTATTTTTACCGTTCCTGTTACCGCAATGGGTTTTAGTATGATTTTACTAGGAGAACAATTGGATTGGACCTCAGCCATAGGAAGTATCTTAGCAGTTTCAGGTGTTTATTTGATCAATAAAACCTAAGTTTTTGGTTTAACAAAAGACTTTAATGATCAAAACGAGATGGGTCAATCTGACCTAGCGTGGCGTTATCGAAGATCGATTTGTCTGTAAATTAGTGTGGGCAAGCGACTGGAATTACAAAGAAATATATTTCTTTAGTTTTACTGATGCGAAAGGAATGCCCAATGCCGACAATACTAGGCGACTTAATGTAAAAATCAGTTGAATGGGTGAATGTACGTTGAATTAATCGTGTTTTTCTTCCAATAAGTCTTATATTTAATTACCGTGCTTGTAAAATGGATAATTTCTTATTTGCAAATTCAAAACACCCAAATAGTACGGAGCAGTAAACCACGTTTCCTACGATGGTCCATCCAAAAAAAGGTATAGCAGCGACATAACACGCAATCAAACCACTGAAAGACATCGGATACATGAATCCCTGTATCCATACACCAAAATTGGACAATATAAAAAATATAACGGATGCAAAAATGGCAGATAATCCCACAGATTTTGCGTTCACTTTTTTATAGAGCGGTTTGCAGAGAATCCCAATGACGATAAAACTAATATATATCCAAACGTGATTTGGAGAAAACAAAACAAAACCAGAATAAAAATCTGAATACACTAAATTGTTGAGAAAAATATCGCTCAACCACAATGCCCCTAAAGGGAGTAAAATTGCTAAAATTCGATTGGAAAAATATGCACCTCCAAACAATACCATTGCACCCAAAGCGGTAAAATTTGGTGGGTGTGGAATCAAACGGCTGAAAGCGGCTAATAAAAGTATTCCTAATAATAAAATGTGTTTTGTTGATATTTTTTCACTCATTGTTTGTGCCTTAATTATAATACCGAAATTAAACATTCAGGAATGAGTTATCCAAAATGAAATCTATTCTTCTTGAGTTGAAGTGTCATTAATTATTTCTAAGATGTCCTCTCCATGACTATGTACATTCACATTCCGAATGATGTTTTGAATCAGCCCTTTTTTATCTATGATGTATGTAATTCTTTTAGTAAAAAACCACCCATTGGCGTCATACCATTTTGCTACTGTTTTTTTATGGTCTGATAAAAAAACATAGGGAATTTTATGTTTGTCCCGGAAAGTTTTTAATTTGTCCGGTTTGTCAAAACTTACACCGATTATAGTTACATTTGCATTTTTATAATTTTCAAATTGGTCACGGAACCCGCACGCTTCTTTTGTTCATCCGGGAGTATCTGCCATGGGGAAAAAGTAAAGGACAACCGTTGAGCCTTGATAATCGGTAAGTTTATGCAGAGTGCTGTCCTGATCCAATAACTCGAATTCAGGAGCTTTCATTCCAACTGTGAGTTTTGTTTTGGAAGAAACCAAAGCAGAAATGAATAAAATGGAATTTATTAAAACGAATAATTTCACGTTGTATTTAAATAAGAGAGGTTTTGAATTGAAAACTCAATCGGTTTAATATTGAATTTATCATATAAATTTTCTGAATCACATGTGTTTCCTTCCAAAAGCATGGTGAGTTGGTCTCGAGTAATGGGAAACCAAGGAAACTTATCAAAAAAGGTTGCAATCATTTTAATGGGAAAAACCGGTGTGGGAAGTTTCCATTTTTTCTTTCCACTTGCTCTGGCAATGATAGTAATTATCTCTTCCCAAGAAAATGATTTAGTTCCTCCCAGTTCATAAATTTGTCTAATTGTTGAATTTTCCTTCAATGCTTTTACAAAAAATTCCGCAATGTTTTTTACATGAATGGGAGACATAGCAAAACCTCCGGAATTATTAGGAATCATCCCAGTGTAAAAAAGTGGTGCAGGTAAGGGGAGAGAAAGCATATCATCATTTAATTGAGAGCAAAATTCAATTTTTCCTTTAGGCTCTCCAAAAATTAGGGATGGTCGAAAAATTGTCCATTCTAATTCAGAGCTTTTTAAATATTGTTCAGCTAAAAACTTTGTTTTTTGATAATTCGTTCCATTTGGTTTAACTCTATTGGCACTCATAAGTATAAAACGCTTAATACCTATTTTCTGTGCAATATCCATACACCGTTTAGCTCCTTGAAAATGTAGTGATTCAAATGTAATTCCCCTTCTCAGAAACTCTCGAATGATCCCAATTAAATAAATCACCGCATCTGTACCCCTGATAGTTTCTTTAATTTTTTCTATTGAAGAAATCTCACCTATGATGATGGAACACTGCTCGGGTTGGACTAGTCTATTTTCCGATCCTTCCCTTACCAATACTTTTGGTGAATATCCATTTGCAACCAGTTCATTAATTATATAAGAACCCACAAAACCTGTTCCTCCAAATACAGCTATTTTTTTCATTTATCGAATTCCTAAATGATGAATATAAACTAAGGTTCCGCCTAAATAGCTGGTTACTATGACAGAAAGGCTAAGTAATCCTAAAAAGGCGAGTGCCAATTTATCAATGCGTGTGTCCTCCATATATTTGAAAAATAAATACATCCATAGTAAAAATATGACCAGGGAACTCCAAGTGGTAATTGAAGCCAACAATTCATGATTATTTAGTGTTTCAAGTGTAGATATTTCTTGAGAGATCGTCCCATTTTTTATGGCTTCCCGTTGACCTGAAAGCATGGATCCAAATGAGGTTAAAACCCCAAATCCCAATAGCCACATGGATGTGGTTCGGCACATCCAATAGGGTCTCCATAAATGCAAGGATTGGAAAATGAATGCAGTGATAAACAAGGTTATTGGGAAATGGACGATGGCAGGATGTAGAGGGAAATTCATAACTAAATTTAACACAGAATTGATAATGGAAAAACTCTGTCATTTGACAGGGTTTTTTGTAGCCCGTAGGAGAATCGAACTCCTGTTGCCAGGATGAAAACCTGGAGTC
>CAZBZK010000092.1:0-5960 GCA_964496365.1 uncultured bacterium | reverse complement strand
CATAATTCTGATCCCATCCGAAGAGAAGGGTTAATGGGAATTCCAAAAGATTTCACCTTGTCAAATGCCTATCCCAATCCATTTAATCCGGTCACGCAGATGACCTATGGCGTTAAACAAAATTCCTTGGTAGATATCCGAGTTTTTGATTTAAAGGGACGGCAAGTTCTGCATCCTGTACATAAAGTACGGCCTGCCGGATATTACAGATTGAATTTGAACGGTCGTTCACTTCCCAGTGGAAATTACTCGGTTGTTATGAATGCAGGGAACACCACTCGGAAAACAAAGATAACGGTTGTAAAGTAGTTTAAATAATTCTCTGTTTCCCTCTATCACAAATTATTAAAACTCTGTGAATACGTTAGAACCTTTCGGTTCTGGACATCTTATAGTTATATTTGTGTCTTTGGGATTGGTGATTTTGGTGCCATGGGCAACTACTAAAATATTTTATCCAAAGGGAGAAACACTTGTTCGTTCATCTATTGCGGGTATGTTATGGATAAACGAAATATCTATGTGGGTTTATCGGTTGTGGGATGGATCTTATACAGTATTAGAACACCTTCCTCTGCATTTATGTGGTTTTAGCATAATTTTGAGTCCCATAATGCTATTGAAAAAAAATCATAAAATTTATAATTTAGTTTATTTTTGGGGATTAGGGGGTGCCAGTCAGGCTTTTTTCACACCTACGATAGAGGAGGGATTTCCATCATTTTTATTTTTCCAGTATTTTATTTCTCATGGGCTCATTATTTTATCTGTGGTATATGCAACTGTTGTTTTAAAAATGAGACCTAGCTTTCTTGCGCTGAGCAGAACGACACTTATTACGATTGAATTGTTGCTACCCATTGGCATAATAAATTGGTTAGTCGGTTCTAATTATTTCTTTATTAACGGAAAACCGGAAGCTTCTACTTTACTAGATCTAATGGGTCCTTGGCCCATATATATTGTGCCTTTGATCGGAACAGGTATTGTTATTTTTTTATTGGTTTACCTTCCATTTCCGCTGTACAAAAAAATCAGAAAGATTTAAATTTTTTCCTTTGTGGTTTTTATATATAGTGAACCATTTCTATGATTTTCTTTGAATTGTATAGGTAATGGACTTAGCTGTTTTACGATTTACTTCTAATAGCTTTTCCAATTTTAAAATCATTTTATTCACTCGCTCTAATCTTTTCTCAAGCATCTCCAGCCGTTTATCCACCGTTTTCGAGACTTTTGTAATCTGTACAACCCGTTTTTTCAAGATTTTTTCCTTAGGGAATACACAACTTTTGAGGATGATACGGATTCTGTTTCCGTTAATCTTTTATTAATTAACTTTTCTAACTTTTGTTCAATTATTTCAAGTTGTTTTTCAATTTTAGATAGACGGTTATCAGCATCTTTTGTCCAACGAACAGTGGTCGCCTTTTTTTTCGTAAGCGGTTTTTGAGGATTATGTGCCATATCGATAGAAAAATATTTAGGATTGACTGAAAAACTAAATTAAAATTGGGTATTAAAACCAATAAGAATTGATAAAAGATTATTAAGATAAATTTTTAAAAGGAGTAACAATGAAAAAACAATTCATTTTCGCATTATTTTTCCTCACCTTAGGATTATCTGATCCGCCTAATTGGTCAGTCACACCTGCTAATTTTGAATTTAACTCATCCATGACAGGTATTCTTATTTTTGATGAAAATGAATCTACCGACAGTGAAGATATCATCGCTGTATTTTCGGGTGATGAATGCCGAGGAGTTAAATCGGATGGTATCATTTTTCCACCTACGGGTCAAATGGTTTTTGGACTCACCATTTTTGGTAATGAATCCGGTGAAAACTTGACATTCAGAGCTTATGATGCTTCCGCAGATCAAATTATAGAAAATCATGAGTTTAATTATAATTTCATTCCAAACGATATTATAGGTAGTTCTGATAATCCTGTAGAATGGAATTTTACAACTTCACTTCCCAGTGATCCCAATTTTAATGTTACCATTATGGCAGTTGCAGACGATGTAAATTACGAATTAGCTTTTGGATTCTCGCCAAATGCCACCGATGGATATGATGATGGAATTGACCAATACGCTCCCCCCGCACCTCCACCACCTGCGTTTGATGCTGCCTTAGCTTGGAACAGTGAACGCTACTATACCCAAATTGTAAATGGTAGTGAAAATGATTTAACGGAGCATATATGGGATATTCAACTTTCGTTCCCCAATTCAGGAGTCATCACTTTATCATGGAATGGAGAAAATCTCGCAGGATTAGGATCATTTTTATTACAAGATGCATTTGGTGGGTTTATTATAAACGTGGATATGGCATTGCAAAACACCGTTGATATTGATAATTCTGCATTAAATACTTTAAAAATTTTAGCGACACCAAATGGTGAATCTCCACCGGAAGAAGAAACGGACGTTACCTTTACTATTGTGGATGAGGGAAACAACTACCAAGACATCGATTTAAAAGGCACTATGACCAGTTGGGCGACTGTGGATATGGAACATGACGGTTCAGGAACATGGACATTAACCATGCCTCTGGAATCTGGTTCCTACGAATGGGGTGCCATTGAAAATGATGGCTCTGAATGGGGAATTTGGTTACCGTCTTTAGCGGGGTTTGAAACTAACCCCACCGTGATAGTAGGCACAGATGGAACTGTGAATGGAGACATCGGGTTTCATGTTCCTTTCCAAGGAGGTGATGAAGTGATAGTTACCTTCCATGTGGATATGTCCCAAGAAGATGTATCACCGGACGGTGTTCATATTGCTGGTTCTTTAAATGGCTGGAGTACCACCAACAACCCTATGACAGATGACGACGGAGACGGAGTGTACTCCACCTCTGTTAATCTCATAGTTGGCAGTCAACATGAATATAAATTTTTAAACGGTAATGCGTGGGGAACAGAAGAATCAGTTCCTGAAGATTGTTCATTGGGAGGTTTCGGAAATCGTTATGTGGATGTACCGGATTCTGATTTAGAATTAGGGGATGTCTGTTTCGGATCTTGTGTAATTTGTGAGGATGAACCTCCAGAATCTACTCCCGAGTTAGTCATCAATGAAATCTATTACAATGCTCCAGATGATGATGACCCTTTTGAATTTTTTGAAATTGTGAATTTGGGCGGAAATGTGGATTTATCTGGTGTAATAGTATCTGATGGAGTAGAATTCGTTTTCCCTGAAGGAAGCAGTATAGATTCCAGCGAATACATCATTCTTGCAAAATTAGCTGAAACCTATGAGGGAAACGGATATCAAGTTTTTCAATGGACAGATGGAAGCTTATCTAATGGAGGTGAAAATATTGAAATTATTTCTTCAGATAGCTCCCTCATTGACTATGTTAATTATGATGATGATGAACCATGGCCATCTTCTCCGGATGGAGATGGACCATCATTGGAACTCCTAGAAATGACTTTGGATAATAACAATGCGGAAAACTGGTATGCAAGTTATGTAAATGGAGGGACTCCAGGAGCTCCCAATTCCACGGAACCGTCTTCTTTTGAAGATCCAGATTTTTCTGTTATGTTAACTGCATTTGCGGATAGTGTTCAATACGACTTGACTTTTGGTTTTTCACCCAATGCTACGGATGGATATGATTTAAATTTAGATCAATATGCTCCTCCTGCTCCACCACCACCTGCTTTTGACGCTGCGTTGGCTTGGAATAGTGAACGTTACTATACACAAATTCTTAATGGTTCTTCTGATGATTTGGTTGAGCATATTTGGGATATTCAACTTTCATTTCCAAATTCCGGAGTTATCACCTTGTCTTGGGATGGGTCAAGTCTGAATGATTTAGGTTCATTTGTGTTACAAGATGCATTTGGTGGATTTATTGTCAATGTTGACATGACTCAACAAAATTCAATTGACATTGACAATTCTGCTTTAAATACATTGAAAATTTTGGTAACTCCCAGTGGATCTTCCCAACCTCCGGAATTAACTGAGGTCATTTTCACAGTAATAGATGATGGTAATGGGTATGAGAATATTCAAATCAAAGGTGAATTTACTAATTGGGAATCCATTCCAATGACACAAGACACTACCGGTTCAATTTGGGAATATATATCTGAATTAAGTGAAGGGTCTTATGAATGGGGAGCCATAGAAAATGATGGATCGGAGTGGGGAATTTGGCTTCCGGAATTGGCTGGATTTGAAACCAATCCTGTAGTAACCGTTGATAGTGACGGAAACATCTCTGGTGACACTGGTTTCACTATTCCTTACCAAGAGGTAATTGATTCCACCGTTTTGGTAACCTTCCATGTGGATATGAGTGAAGAAGTAGTGTCCTCAGACGGAATATTCATGGGAATTTTATCTCAATTCCATGAAATGGAAGATTCCGACAATGACAGCGTTTATTCCGTTACTTTGGAATTGGAAATAAATAATAATTATGAGTATAGATTTTTTAACGGTAGCTGGGATGAACCGGGGACAGAAGAATGGGTGGACGGTGACTGTAGTGATCCTGAAAATTTGGGTGGGAGACAATTATATGTTGGAGATACAGATATGGATTTAGAAACCGTCTGTTTCGGATCTTGTGATCCATGCGAAGATGAACCACCTGTACTTTTTGACCCGGAATTTTCGGTAACCATTTTTGCTATGGCAGATAGTGTAAATTATGATTTGGCATTTGGATTCTCCCCAGATGCAACCGATGGATATGATGTTGGTTTTGATCAATATGCTCCTCCAGCACCACCTCCACCATCTTTTGATGTGGCATTGGGGTGGAATAGTGAGCGGTTTTATTCTCAAATAATCAATGGATCTACAGATGATTTAATCGAACATGAATGGGACATTCAGCTACAATTTTCAACTTCAAATGAAATCACATTAAGTTGGGAATCTTCAGGACTTAGCGAATTAGGAAATTTTCTGATACAAGATCCTTTTGGAGGTGGTATTCTCTCCGTAGATATGACCACGGAAAGCTTCGTTACCATAACCAATTCTAATCTGAATTTACTTAAACTTAAAGTGACACCGTCTGGATCGGGGGTACCACCTCCACCACCTGGAGATCCGGAATTTATTGCTCAAATTGGAGCTTTTGCTGATTCTGTAAGTTACCAAATGGCTTTTGGATTTTCTCCAAATACTACTGATGATTATGATTCCGGGATTGATCAATACGCTCCTCCAGCACCTCCTCCTCCTGCATTTGATGCAGCTTTGACTTGGAATGGTGAAAGATATTACACTCAAATAGTACATGGGTCTGCTGATGACTTAGTACAACATGAATGGGGTTTACAGTTACAATTTCCCACGTCCAACTCAATCACATTGGTGTGGAATAATGAGAATTGGTCAGAATTAGGGACATTTACTTTACAAGATCCGTTTGACGGTGTCATGATAAATATTGATATGACTCAACAAAATAGTGTAACCGTTGATAACCCTGCACTTACTAATTTAAAAATATTAGTTACACCTAGCGGTGCATCCCAACCCTCAGAAGGAACAGACGTTACTTTTACCATTTTTGATGATGGGAATGATTATCAGGATATTCAAATCAAGGGTGAATTTACCGGTTGGGAATCATTGCCCATGGAGTTCGATTTTGTATCAACATGGACCTATACAACGGAAATTGAACCTGGATCTTATGCTTGGGGTGCCATCGAAAATGATGGTTCTGAATGGGGAATTTGGTTACCATCTCTAGCGGGATTTGACTCTGATCCCATTGTGACAGTTCACGAGGATGGTACCGTTTCAGGAGACATAGGTTTTACCGTTCCTTTTCAAGGAAGTACAGAAGATACCGTTAGTGTTACATTTCATGTGGATATGAGCGAACAAGACGTGTCTCCAAACGGAGTTCATATTGCAGGATCACTCAATGGATGGAATCCGGGTTCAACAGAA
>CAZBZK010000091.1:0-5965 GCA_964496365.1 uncultured bacterium | reverse complement strand
TCCTTTGATTGCCATTATTCTATATTTTTTTGAATCCATGGGGAACCATGCCTGGATATATGCGTGGATTTTGATTTCAGGTTTTATGCTCATTTTACAGCCCTTGTTTATCACATTTATTGCACCAATATTTAATTCATTTACACCTTTGAAAAATGGAACTTTAAGAACCAAAATAGAAACATATTTAGAAAATGTTCAATTCCCAATTACTAGATTGGATATGATGGATGGCTCAAAACGTTCCTCTCATTCCAATGCCTATTTTAGCGGAATTGGAAAACGAAAACGGATTGCATTATTTGATACATTGTTGGAAAACCAATCCGATTCAGAAATTTTGGCTATTGTTGCCCATGAAGTAGGGCATTATAAAAAAAAGCATATTCAAAAAGGAATGGTCATGTCCATTCTTACAAGTGGATTAACCCTTTTTGTTTTATCGTTATTTATAAAAAATCCTCAATTATTCTCAGCTTTTAAAATGGAGCACCTGTCTGTTTACGGCAGTTTGATTTTTTTTCAAATATTATTTTCTCCTATTAATTTAATTTTATCTTTGATCACCAATATGATTTCCAGAAAAAATGAATTTGAAGCAGATACATTTTCTGCAGAGACAACAGGTAAACCTCAACATTTGATTTCTGGACTTAAAAAACTTACAGTAGAAAATTTAGGCAACTTAACTCCTCATCCTTTGAATGTATTTTTAAATTACAGTCATCCGCCGGTTTTGGAAAGAATCAGAGCATTGTCGAGAAATTAATTATTTAATGAAAAATTTTTTTCTTTTAAAAATAACCAGAAATCTTTTTATCATAATTTTCGTGGGTTGTGTCTCAAATTTTGCCATGGAACCGGAAATTTCAATTCATAATATGGAGAAACATTATTCTCCAATTTCTCCGTTGAGTAAAATAGGAGACTTTCCATTTCCATCAAACCCAATGAATGATAGAGCCAGAGGATATCTTCTAAAGGGAAAAGTAAAAACCGCTGTTGGAAATTTTGGTAATATTATCGAGTGGTTAAACCATCCTGCTGGTCTATGGGGAAATTATACCTACCTACCAAGAGTAGCATTTGTTGCAGGTGTACCGGGGTCAAAACCTACGTCACATTTCAATTGGGTGAGTTGTGGAGCACCTTCAAACGATTGGGAAGTTTGGTGCTCTGAATCGGCGTATGAAGACTGGTATTCTCAATCAGAAACCAAATATGCTGGTGTGGTGTTCGAAACCATGAATGACAGAGGAATAGTGGGAACTTATATTCAAAATATTGCCCTTGTTACAGATAAAAATCAATGGGGAATTCAAGGGAGTGATTTATTTATTTCCTTACCAATTTCTAGTGAATATACTATTGATCCCAATCGAAATAATGTTTATGGTGAGCCAGTTGACTTAATGGGCGTTGGGTTGATGTATCCTTGGGCTTATCGACCAAAATTAACGCAACGTACATCTGATTTTGATGTTTTTGACTATGGAGACGACAAAGAAGAATGGACAGAAGATGATGGCTATGATTATTTTGGTGCTACCGTTTCAGAATCCTGGGTTACTCGTTTTGATCCTAAATGGAATACAGATTGGCAACCCGTCACATTTTCCCGGGCAAACACACATAATTTGGATGTAACAGCCGGTGATATTTTTGGTAATACTCCATTTACTGATCCCAATGACCCTTATCCATTGTTGGCTCACAGTTCTTATTCTGAAACGTGGCCGGTAGAAATTACAGATGAGGGTTTGACCCCGTTTTGGCCGGGGTGGTGGGCAGAAGATTATATAGATAGCTTACCGGGGTGTTCGGGAAGTAGAAAAGATCCTGATTGTTGGAAAGAAATTCCCGGAAGACACATTTCTGACAATGATGTGTATATGGAGTTTGATGATAGATGGGCTCATCAGGGAAATAATGTTAACACGAATAATGAATATGAACAGACTGGTTATCCCATGGGATTGAGGGTCATGGGTGAGGCCCATTCCTATGGTGTTTCTTTTGCAGAAGATATATTATTTGTAACCGTTAAAGTTAGAAATGAAAGTGGGGATTGGTGTGCATTTGAGAGAAATTCGTCCGGAAATGAAATCCCTATTACTGATAGTGATGGAAATCAAAAATGTGGAAACGCCATGGTACTTCCCGATGGTACGGTTTTGAATCAAGGAAAAGGATTTGATTATAAACAAGTTTATTTGGGTTTTTATATGGATGCAGATGTAGTTACATTGGACCAATTTGGCAATAGTTTTCATACCAATGATGATGATTTTATGGAATATTATTGGGAACGGTTTTACACTCACAACGATTCCATGCTTATTAGTATGGCTATGATATACGATTATGATGGGAATAGTGCTGGAGCAACCGATATCGGTATTGTAGCCGCCCAGCTATTAGACACTCCTTTAGCAACCAATAGAATTGACTTGGATATGGATGGATATGATGATATTTATCCGGGGGAACCCCTGAAAATGACAGATTGGCATTGGTTTGACTGGTATAATCGTCCCGGTGTGGTTACTAGGGAATCAAATACAGGTTGCCATGCTGGTTCTCCGGGATGTCCCCAAGCATTGAACAGAGAAGAAATTCAATATAAACTTATGGCAGGGGACACTACCAACCTTTCAGAAGAGGAAAAGTCTTGGTTTTTTCATACATCGAATCCTGATCTGGATTTAGACATAGACTTAAATCCTCACTTTGATTCTTTAGAGGGACTGGAAAAAGAAGATGTGTTTTTACAAGGGGAGGAAGGATTGGATTGTGTTCTGTTGTTTAGTTGTGGTCCGTTTAATTTAAAAGTCGGAGAGGAAGTTCCTTTTTCATTTTGTATTATTTATGGTGAAAATAAACTTGATTTAATCAATAATGCCCGTTTTGCACAAATTATGTACAATTCTCACTATCAAAGTTACACGCCGCCAACCACCCCGGTTGTGGAAGCACATTCAGACCATCAAAAAATTACACTTACATGGAATGATGTTGCCGAGAATTCTGTTGATGCTGTAACAGGTTATATGGATTTTGAAGGATATAAAATTTATAAAAGTCTGGATGGTGGAAAAACATGGGGATCACCGGAAGATATTATTTATGATGACAACGGAATTCAGGTTGGATGGAAACCCATTGCTCAATTTGATCTCACTACTGAAGAAGATAGTTTGTTTTGTGTGTATTCTCAGGAGGATTGTCCTCAAGATGAAAGGAGAGGAATTGAAATTTCCGGTCCGGACAAACACTTACCTTGGTTTCATTTAGGTGATAATTCTGGATTAGCACATTCGTTTGTCGATACCATTAGAGAAGATTGTCCTCGATGTGGAGTGGTAGATGGATTTGAATATACCTATTCGGTTACGGCATATGACATGGGAATCCAATCTCCTTATCAAATTACTTGGGTGGAAGGAGAACATGGAGGTTTCAAGCAAGATACTTTGTTTAGTGCTTCAAATCCATTGGGTTGGTCCGCTCCAGATGGATATCAAAGTATCGAATCATCGAAGGGAACTACTATTCATGATCCCAATTTTGTTACTATAACACCGGGATTTAATTCGAACTCAAATACAAATCTGTCAGAAATCACTGTGGTTCCTAACCCTTACTTTTCCCGTTCACAATTCAATGAAACAGAATATGTCCGAAAAATCCGTTTCACAAAATTACCTACACATTGTACCATTAGCATTTTTACAACCTCAGGAGAATTGATTACAAAAATAACTCATCAAAATGAGTCTGACAGTAATGAATGGTGGGATTTGAGAACCGTGAATAATCAAGAAATCGGACCGGGGTTATATCTGTATGCTGTTGAAACTCAAACCAAAAAACATATTGGAAAATTTGTTGTCGTTCGATAAAAGGAATGCCATCTTTTTATAAAAAATCTATTCAATGTTCTATTTTATAATAATTATTCTTGGGATATGGGAATTATATTGGAAATATAAAGCATTGTGGCTTTCGGCAAGAAATAACGATAGAAATTGGTTCATCGCAATTTTAATAATAAATTCCTTAGGTATTTTACCTATATATTATTTGTATAATCAAAATTACCTTAAAATTGTTAACAAATAATTTTGAAATACTTATCATTTACAAATTCCTTCCACCTCTATGTAAAAAAGTATGGTTGGGATAAATTGAAAGTAATTCTGAACCAATTACATGGTATCAATGAATAAAATCATATTAGTTTTACTATTATCCACTACAAATTTTGCTGATGTTATCTCTGAACAATCGGACAAACCAACATCTCATATTGTATTTAACCGAGATGTCTCCACTCGAAACACAAAGATACTTGTTCATTACATGCCGTGGTACCAAGCTCCTTCTATCAGCGGGTATTGGGGCTGGCATTGGACAATGAATCATTTTGATCCAGAAAATATTAATGAGGAGGGTCAAAGGGAAATTGCCTCTCATTATTATCCGCTTACGGGTCCTTATGATTCACAGGATGGAGATATTCTCGAATATCAGGTTCTGTTAATGAAGTTAGGTGGAATAGATGGTGTCATCGTTGATTGGTATGGAACTGAGGATTTCTGGGATTATGAAATCATTAATGAAAATACTCATGCACTATTTCAGTATATTGATGCTGCTCAACTCCTTTTTTCAATTTGTTACGAAGATCAAACGGTAGAACATATGGTTAATGAGGGTTACCTTGATCTTAGTGCAGTGCATAGTCATGGACAGAGTACTATGCTTTATTTACAAGATAACTGGTTTAACGAGAGTGCTTATTTACAATTATCCGGTAAACCTCTGCTCCTCAATTTTGGGCCACAATACTATTATGAAAGTTCCGACTGGGAAACATTGTTTTCTGTATTGGATCCCTTGCCATTGTTCTTTACGCTGGACAATCGGTTATCTCCCGTGGCAGGAGGAGCCTTTCCGTGGCCTCCTATGTGGGCATCGGTAAACAATGTTTTAACACAGCAAGCCTTAAATAATTATCTATCCGAATTCTATATAGAATCAACATCTTGGGATTACCTTGTTGCAAGTGCTTTTCCAGGTTTCAACGATATTTACGAAGAAGCAGGTTTAGGTTTCTCATATGGATATCTTGATCCTCTATCTGGAGAAATATTCCAGAGCACTCTCAATACAGCTATGCTTCATACCCCTGAAGTTTTACAAATCGTTACTTGGAATGATTATGGCGAGGGAACAATAATTGAACCCACCGTAGAATTTGGCACTCAATACGTAGAGATGATTCAGGATATCAGAAGAGAATTGATAGATTCTTCATTTCCTTATACTGAAGAAGATTTGAACATTCCAATGCAGGTCTATAACCTAAGGAAAGCTTTTGCAAATGATGAGGAGGTAAATGAAATCATTGATCTTATTTTTGAATGGATCATTAATGGAGACATTCTGACAGCAGTCGGAATCATTGATTCTCTGAACTCTACCGGCATAGACTACCAGGCTGGTTGGAACCTAATTGGGTTATCTCTTGAAGTAGAGAATCCAACCTATGCAACTTTGTTTCCTGAAGCTATTGATGGCACATTATTTTCCTTTAATGAAGTGTATATTGAACAAATTTCTCTCGTAGCAGGGGAAGGCTATTGGTTGCGTTTTTCCGATGAAGGATTTAGCATTATACCGGGCGAACCAATTAATGAGATTATACTCAGTTTAAGTTACGGTTGGAATCTTATTTCCGGAGTTGCACACCTTTTAAATGTTTCAGATATTCAAGATCCAGATGGAATCATCATTCCGGGAGCTATTTATGGTTTTAATGATACATATTTTCCTGTGAACGAAATGGAACCCGGTAGTGGCTACTGGCTTAGGACAAATAATTCAGGTTTGATTACACTAATTGACAATTAAGTAGACCAACCTCTTTGTAAAATAGAGGGAATGGGGTAAATTGAAAAGA
>CAZBZK010000090.1:0-5970 GCA_964496365.1 uncultured bacterium | reverse complement strand
TGGTCAATATACTCCATTGCGTTTGCAGTATTTAATGCGGATAAAATTGTCTTTTCATCCATTTTAGACTGACCGTATGACACATTATTTAAAATCGTATCATTGAATAAAATTACTTCTTGGCTCACAATCCCCATCATTTTTCTTAACGGTTCAATTTTCATGTCACGAATATCCAGTCCATCAATTGAAATCTTTCCGGAAGTTACATCGTAAAATCGAGGAATTAAATCTGCAATGGTTGATTTACCTGCACCACTTGCACCTACCAGAGCTATTACAGATCCTCTCGGAATAGAAAATGATATATCTGTTAACACTGCATCCGATTTTTTTTCGTAGTCAAACGAAACATGTCTGAATTGAATTTCATGGGTAAAAGTTGAGATTTCTACAGCATCTTTTGAATCATTTATATTAGGTTTTGAATCCAGAATGGTGAAAACTCTTTCAGATGCTGCCAAACTATTTTGAATGGCAATATTTACCGCACCCAAATTTTTGATGGGTGCCAGCATTGCAAACAATAATAAAATAAATCTAAGAAAATCCTCAGATGTCAAGGTGTCTGTTTGAATCACTTGAAGTCCACCATACCACAATAAAAGCACACCAATAGAAATTCCAATCATTTCATTGATGGGTGTCGCAAGATTATCCAGTTTTGCCCGACGCATTAATAATTTGAAAAAACGTTTGCTCTCTCGGGTGAACCGACTCACTTCATATTTTTGTCCTGCAAATGCTTTAATCACCCTAATGGAAAACAACGTTTCAGATAAATGATTCATGATTTGTGCAATTTTTTCCTGAATTCTTGTGGATTTTCTTCTGATACTTTTTCCAACATTTACATATAAAAAAGTAGCGAATGGCAAGGTCAGCATTGCAATGATTGCTAATTTCCAATTAATTACAAATAGTAAAAAACAAAAAACAAGAATATTTATTGGCTCAACCAATAAATTTTGAAATGTACTGGTAAAAGCATTCTGCATGACAGCCACATCATTCATCAATATGGATGTGAGTTCTCCTGATTTCTTTTTATCAAAAAAGTTCATAGAAAGTTTGTGAATGTGACTGTATAAGTTGTTTCTGATTTTTACAATTAGAGAAAATTGAACGTAAGATACCAATACATTTTTAATGTAGAGGAATACATTTTTAAACAAAAATGTACCAAATATAAAATAGCATAATTGCCTGAGCGATTCAACTTGAGTGGGTTTTAAAATGACTTTATTACTTAAATATTTGATGGTATCATTCAAGTTTAGTGATGCAGAATCCGCCCATTGTTTCTGTTCTTGAATAATGGAGTCAAAATCCGTTAATATATTATTAATTAACGATGCTGTTAACCATATGGACAAACTGTTGAGCAATACAAAAAAAATAGCGGCAATGGAAGAAGCCAATAAAAAATGCCAATAGGTGAAGACCAATCTTGCCAGTCGTTTATACGGAGGAATGTTCATGGAAATAATTGAGATTTAAAGAATGAAAATAGAGGTCAATTTACAAGGGAGAATTCATGAATAAAAGAAGTTAAATTATTAATTAAGTTCCATGAGCCAGTGAGGAATATTGGCTTCAAAAAATTTATTTCCTTTTTGTTTAAAACCAAACTGTTCATAAAACGGGACGACCCTCTCTTGAGCATGGAGATAAATATGGGAAACTGAGTCGAGGTCTGTCAAAATAAATTTTACAAGTTTACTGCCTACTCCCTTGGAACGCCATTCATTTAACACCGCAAATCGTTCTAATTTAATCCCCTTTTTTGTTGCTCTCCATCTTGCAGTTCCAACAGGAATCATATCACACCATGCAAGAATGTGGTGGGAGGTTTTTTCAAACTCATCCCATTCAATTTCTTCCGGAACTTTTTGCTCTACAACAAAGACTTCAGTCCGAATTGCAAAGGCAATATCCAACTCATCCTCAGAATTAACTTTTCTAATCTTTACATTCAAATTGATTCCATGCTCGGTTTATTTAACTTTTTGGTCATACTGGTTTTTTTATTTAATATTAAACATAAGGATTATGAAAAGTAAAAACAAACAGGTAATTATTGTAGGAGACAGAGTCCTCATTCGCCCAGATTCAGGCGAAAAAAAATCAGCAGCGGGATTATACTTACCTCCAAGCGTCATTGAAAAACAGGACGTAAGAGGAGGAATCGTTGTTGAAGTAGGACCGGGCATACCATTGGGAAATCCTGAAAACGATATATCTGAACCATGGAATAATATGGATAACAAACAAACAAAATATATTCCATCTCAGGCTGAAATTGGGGATTATGCACTGTATCTGAATAAAGCGTCCATTGAAATAAATGTTGAAAATGTTGAATATCTTATCGTTCCTCAATCAGCAATTTTAGTATTGATAAGGGACGATTTCAGTGATATGTCCCATTAATAGAATCATTCACTTAATTATTCTCACCTCCAACCATATCGCGGTTTCATTTCCAGATTACCCTTAAATAAATCCGCTGGAATTTACATACATATTCCATTTTGTAAAACCAAATGTATGTATTGTGATTTTTATTCCATTGCAGACAGGGAATCAGATGGTGATAAATTTATTTCTGCATTATGTAACGAAATAAATCAGTCATCCATTGAAAATTATCCTTGGACATTTGATACATTATTCATTGGCGGTGGCACTCCTTCTCTATTAACTGGCCATCAACTTGAAACCATTTTAAAAACACTTTCAAAAAAGATTTCAATTACAAATCTTAAAGAAAAATCCATTGAAATAAATCCGGGTGAAGCATCTGCGAAATCGCTAAAAGATTTTAATTCCTTAGGGATGAATCGAATTTCCATGGGTGTTCAATCCCTTGAACCAAAATTACTAAATTTTTTAACTCGTATTCATTCAGTAGAGGATGTGTTTAATACATTCGAAAATGTAAGAACAGCCGGCTTTGAAAATGTGAACTGCGATTTAATCTATTCTATTCCGGGTCAAACCAAAGAAATCTGGACAAGAGATTTGAGTTCTATTATAAAACTGAAACCTGAGCATATTTCTGCATATTCATTAACGGTTGAAAAAGGAACGGAATTATTTCAAATGGTGAATTCAGAAAAAATAACCATGCCAACTAATGATATATCTGCAGACTGGTTTGGTTTTACTCGGGATTATTTGAGTCATTCCGGTTTCATTCCATATGAAATTTCTAATTTCTCCAAACCTCAAAAAGAATGTAAACATAATCTCCATTATTGGAACATCGAACCCTACATTGGATTTGGACCATCTGCTCACAGTTTTGACGGTAAAAACAGATGGAATAATGTCCGTTCTTTAGATCAATACATGAAAAAAATTTATGAAGGTAAATCACCCATTTCTACATCGGAAATATTAACTCCCGTACAAATAGTAAATGAAAAAATTGGATTTGGACTTCGGTTAAGTGGTGGGTTTGACACACAAAATATTCCTGAAAAATTCAGGGAAAAAATTTTAAAAAATGTGAAACGTAATCAAAAAAAATGGAATGGACATTTTGAAAATGAAATTTTTAAAATCAAATTGAATGAAAAAGGATTCGTTTTTTCGGATTCAATCGCAGTCGATCTTATGATTCAATAAGTAAAATGTTTTATCGTCTCTCCTTCTCCGCCGATTCGTGTCATTGCTTCGATTCCCAATTTGATATGAAGGTCAACATATTTACGAGTAACTTCCTTATCTGATTCTTCAGTTTTGACTCCCTCAGGAATCATAGGAGTGTCTGATACTAACAAAAGAGCTCCTCGATTAATACCATTTGCAAATCCCGTGATGAAAATGGTTGCGGTTTCCATATCAATTCCAAGTACTCTGATTTTTCTTAAGTACATTTTAAACTCATCATCGTGCTCCCACACTCGGCGATTGGTTGTATAAATGACTCCAGTTCTATATTCGATTTTTCGTTCAACTAATATTTGAGACATATATTTATGCAACTTAAATGAAGGCATAGCTGGAACTTCTTTGGGAAAATAATCATCACTAGTTCCTTCGCCTCTAATAGCTGCAATGGGCAATATAAAATGGCCCAGTTCTGTGGTTTTTTTCAATCCACCACATTTCCCCAGAAATAAAACTCCCTTTGGACCAACCGAAGATAATAAATCCATGATGGTGGCCGCATTTGAGCTCCCCATTCCAAAATTGATGATACTGACACCGGATTCATTGGTTGCAGACGTCATAGGTCCTCTTAAACCATTTATGGGAACGTTGAATGTTTTCGAGAATTTTTCTACATAATTTTGAAAATTAGTCAATAAAATCCATTGTCCAAGTGATTCAGGATTTGTCCCAGTATATCTTTTCAACCAGTTTTTTGTGATTATTTTCTTTTCAATCATATCTCTAAAGTTAGTGAAACGGGACAATGATCCGAACCCATTACATCATCATGGATATCTGCATCAGTTACACATTTTGAAAATGCTTCATTTACAAAAAAATAATCAATCCTCCATCCCACATTCCTTCCTCGAGCACCAAATCTGTATGTCCACCATGTATAACGGTGAGGTTCGGGATGAAACAAACGAAACGTATCCACCCAACCGTTTTCTACGTATGTATCTAATTGCTCTCGTTCTATGGGCATAAAGCCCGAATTGTTAACATTATCTTTTGGGCGTGCTAAATCAATGGGATGGTGAGCTGTATTCCAATCTCCTGTAACAACCACATTTATGCCTGATTCAACCTGTTCATTGATAATAGGAAGCAATGCATCATAAAAATCAAGTTTATACTGGAGACGTTCATCATTTTTTTGTCCGTTTGGAAAATAGATATTGTAAAGAAGAAATGATTCATGTTCGGTAATCAAAACTCGTCCCTCTCTATCAAATTTTTCAATTCCTAATCCGATTTGCACAAATAATGGTTCGTGTTTACAAAACGTTGCTACACCGCTATATCCTTTTTTCTCTGCTGAATGAAACATGGAATGGTAACCGTGGTCAGAAATAAGTGCAGTTGATAATTGATCTTCTTGGGCTTTGGTTTCTTGAACACAAAGAATGTCGGGTTGAGTTTTTTTCATCCAATCTAAAAAGCCTTTTTTTTCAGCCGCTCTGATTCCATTTACGTTCCATGAATATAATTTCATTTGCTCTTCCTAATCTATTTCTTGGGGTTTGGTTAATCTATTCTTTATTTTTGGCTTCGTTTTATTATGGAAAATTTACTGTTAATTCATAAAAGATATTTAGCTTTTGGCATAAAAAGATTTTACTAAAGGAAACCAATGTGAGTGCAAGAAAAAGAAAAAGATTAAAAAACAATCAAAATAGCTTTTTTCAAGAATATAATTTTGAATTACTCGTTTTGAGTTTATTTATGATCGGATTTTTCTTATTATGGGAAAAATGGAATATTAAATCATTGGTTTGGGGATTCATAACCAGTTCCGTTCGTTCATTTTTAACTTTGGTACGAAACATTTCAGTCAGTATTGGAAACATAATTTCGGGAATCGAAACATCCGATTTGATTGGAATGATATTTATTTTGATAGCGATTATTTTAATTATGAATCGAGCTAGACTCAGAATTATAGATGGTCATCCAAACTTGTTGTCCTGTCCTAAATGCGAAGGTGGATTACATCGTACTCATCGAAAAACCAAACATAAGATACAAGGATTTATCCTCCGTTGTAAAATCAAAAGATTCAAATGCAGACAATGCTCTTTTGATGGTGTTTCAATGATCGGGGGGGGTAAATAGAGTAAGTTAGTAATTATCTGAAACCTTTTGATTCTTGTGTGCGGAGATTCTAAATTCGCCCCGTTTTTGAATTAGTTTACAAATGATTAAAGCAGACTCAGGTTGAAAACACAAATACTCTGCTAAATAGTTTCGTTGGCCCGTTCGTCTAGTGGTTAGGACTCCAGGTTTTCATCCTGGCAACAGGAG
>CAZBZK010000089.1:0-5991 GCA_964496365.1 uncultured bacterium | reverse complement strand
ACCTCACTGAATAAAATTTCAGAGTTGATTAAAGAGGATATTAAATCATTTAAAAGAGAATTTAATCATGCTTTAAAATCGGATGTAAACCTCATTCAAACCGTAAGTCGTTTTCTCATTAAACAAAAAGGTAAACGAATTCGTCCCATTTTAACCATGTTAGCATCTCGAGTTTGCGGTGAGCCCGATAAAAGTACATATCGAGCTGCGGCCATGATTGAATTACTTCATATCGCTACACTCATTCATGATGACGTTGTTGATGGTGCGATAAAGAGAAGAAGAATATTCGCTTTGAATCGAATTTGGGGAAATAAGCTTTCAGTTTTAATGGGTGATTATGTACTCAGTAAATCCCTAGCTTATATGATTAAATTAAGGGATTTTGATATTTTGGAATTGATTTCTAAAACAGCAGAGTTTATGAGTTCTGGAGAAATTATTCAATTAGATTATAGATTTAAGAGACATCCAACTGAAGAAATTTATTTTAAACTAATTCATCAGAAAACTGCTTCCTTAATTGCTGCTGCTTGTGAGGTTGGAGCATTGACCACTTCAAAATCAAAACAGGATTGTATTTCCATGAATTCCTTTGGATATAATTTGGGAATTGCGTATCAAATGAAAGATGATTTATTTGATTTATGTGGAAACGAGTTTAGTATGGGAAAGGACAAAGGAATTGACGTAAAAAAAAATAATCTTACATTGCCTGTTATTTATAGCTTTCAATCTTTGCCCTCTAAAGAGAGGAAAAAATTATTATCCTTGGTAAAATTGAAAGAAAAATCAAATGAAATTCTACATGAAATTAAATATTTAGTGAAAATTGGTCGTGGATTTCAATATACCGAGGAACAAATTAACCGGTTCACACATTTGGCGATAGATTCTCTATCTGCATTTCCCGATTCTAAATACAAAACCGCTATGATAAATATCGCACAGTTCAATCAAACTCGAATTCATTAAGTCGAAATTTTGAAAATATTATTTATCCGTTTCAGTGCTATTGGTGACATCGTGCTTTCTACTTCTCCACTCAAAACACTAAAAAATGCTTTCCCTGATTCACAAATTCATTTTTTAACCTTAGAAGAGCATGGTCCATTATTAGAAGGAAACTCTGACATTAATAGACTCCTATTGATCGAAAAATCAGCAAGTATTTTGCAACTTTATTTGACTGGAAATTATTTGAAAAACCGGAATTATGACCTTATAATTGATATGCACAACTCTTTGCGTTCGAAAATTTTACGCTCTTTGATTCATGCTTCATCAATTTTTTATTTAAAAAAACCAAGATGGAAACGATTTAAGTTATTTGACTTTCATATCAATAGTTTTGAAAAAGACTTTTCCCAACTAAAGCTTTTCCATTCAACATTTGATGGGTTAATCTCTAATGAAAAAACAAGTGGAACATCTCTTTTCGTTTCACCATCAGAAAAACAACAATCGTTGGAATTATTAAAAAATAAAGGATTAAAAAACCAAAAATATATCGTTTGCATTCCCGGGGCTGCTTGGATAAATAAGACATGGAATACGGATAATTATTTGGAAGTATTTCAATTTATTTATTCAAAAAACTTAAGTGTTGTTTTATTGGGATCGAGATCAGATAAAATTTGCCAAGAATGTTATCAAAAGGATCATTCATTAGTTAATATGGCAGGATTAACTCATTTTAGAGAATCCATGGCGATTATTTCTCAATCTCAATTGGTTATAGGTAGTGACACGGGATTTGTTCACAGTGCAGAAGCATTGGGGATTCCTTCTATCATGCTATTGGGACCTACTTCCACTGAAACGGGTGCAGGAATCACAAAACCGGGATCCATAAATATTCAGCATCCAAATTTATGGTGTCGTCCGTGTTCTCAGAACGGTAGTCGTGACTGTTACAGAACGCATAAATTTTGTATGGATTACATTACGCCCTATCAAGTTATCAATGAACTGAGAAATTCATACGGTTTATCATGAACATCTTTTGGATTATCATTTATAATATTTTGCTATATCCAATCTTCTTTCTGGGGGGTTTATTTAGTTCAATATTCAACCCAAAAATAAGGAGGGGGTTGAGGGGAAGAAGGCATTCATATTCAACATTATTATCATTTAAAAACCAAGTATCTCAAGAAGAAGAAATTTATTGGTTTCATGCAGCCTCCCTCGGAGAATATGAACAGTTAAAACCAGTTATGGAAGGTTTAAAAGAAATTGAGCCAACCGCTGTTTTTATTGTGTCTTTTTTTTCTCCTTCGGGCTTTGAACAGGTAAAAGATCCTCAAGTTGACTGTAAATTATATTTACCTTTTGATTTTCCATGGAGTATCTATAAAATGCTTTCACTCATCAAACCCACCAAAATAATTTTCGCAGAATACGATGTATGGCCTAACGTGGTTTGGATGGCTAAATTATTAAACATATCAACCACAGTATTTTCAGTTCATTTTTCAGACCATACGCCTAAATTGATGCCTTTGGTGAAATCATTTTACAAATCAGTTTATGGATCTTTGACTCATATTTATGCAGAAACACAATCTGATTTTGAAAAAGTTCACTATTTAATTTCTCCATCAAAATACACAACCATAAAAGTATTAGGAAATCCCCGATATGATCAGGTCAAGAAAAAAACGGATCGCTTTACCGAAAAAAGAACATTATCAGTTTTAAAAAGAAAAAAACAAATAATAGTAGGGAGTGTTTGGGGTGACGATGAAAAAATTATATTGGAGCCATTAACACAATTTTTAATCGATCATAACTCGGTATCTTTAATTTGGGTCCCTCATGAACCATCAGAAAATCATATTAAACGAGCCTTTGACCATTTTCATTCTTCAGGATTAAATCCTATAATATTTAAAAATAAACAGTCTCAAATCCCTGACCAGGAAAGGATTATCATTATCGGAGTTGTTGGCATCTTATCCCATCTTTATTGGGAAGGACAAGTGGCTTATATTGGAGGTGGATTTTCCACAGGGGTTCATAATGTGATGGAGCCTGCTATTGCGAGACTACCTGTATTATTTGGACCCAAATATGAAAACTCACATGCAGCAAAAGAATTAATTTCCAATCAAGGCGGATTTTGTATTTCAAATAGCCATGAATTCAAGAGTAAATTAGATATGATTTTATGGGATAAAAATTTCTTTTTACGTTCGAGTTTTTCTGCAACCGATGTTATCCATAATAATTTAGGATCTGCAACCAGAATTGTGAGAGGAATAATAAGGGATTAATTTAAGTCTTATGCAAGAAAACAAACCAAAAATAACAGACCCTAGTCGCATATTAACCGTAGCAAATATGATTAGTTTGCTTCGTGCAGTATTGGCTTTACCCATAATTTATACGTTACAATTTCCCGAATGGAGATTATGGACATTTATTCTGATTCTCATCGCAGTTATTTCAGATATGTTGGATGGTTATTTTGCGAGAAGAGCCCATGAGGTTACCCATTTTGGAAAGTGGATGGATCCAATTGCAGATTTTATTTGTCTCACATCTGTTACTTTTTTTTTGGTATTAAATGACATGTTCCCACTTTGGTTTTTTGCTTTTTACTTTCTTCGATATACAACCATTGCTGTGTTATCCATATATCAATTAAATCATTCAGGATTGATTCTTAGTGCTAATTGGTTTGGAAAATGGGCAAGTGGAATTACGGTCTTAACGGTAGTCCTTCATGTCTTTTACATTCCTGCTTTAAATTGGTTGAGAATTCTTTCTCTTTATACGGCGGTTCTGTTGTTATTTATTAGTTTGGTATTGTATTTAAAATCTATCATGAAAAATTTGAGAAAATAAGTTGAAATTAAAAATATCAAACATTTTTAATGCTCTATCTAAAACCCGAAATGCTGTTAAATCAGCATTGAATAATGTTTTAGGTAAACAAGTTAACGAGGATACTTTAGAAGAATTAGAATCTCAACTCATTCTTGCCGATATGGGAATTCATACCGTGAATGAAATTTTGTCTCTATTTCATAAAAAAGAACGTCATCATTTCTTACCATCACTTAAAGAATATTTGTCATCTCAATTAAAGGACTCAAATCACAAAGATGTAAATGAATCATTGCCCATGGTTATTTTCATTGTAGGTGTCAATGGAACAGGAAAAACAACCTCCACTGCAAAATTAGCACATTATTATTGCGAACGTGGGTTCCATCCAATGTTAATTGGTGCAGACACTTACCGTGCCGGTGCCATTGCCCAATTACGATCATGGTCTAATCGTCTGGACATACGTTTTATTGCAAATGAACAGACTAAAGATCCATCGGCAATTTTATATGATGGATTATATTCAGCTCAAAAATCTCAAATCGACTTAGTTATCGTAGATACAGCAGGGCGGCTTCATACCCATTCAAATTTAATGGAAGAATTAAAAAAAATGGAACGAGTCGTAAAAACAAAATTTTCGTCTTTTTCCTTACAAACGCTTATTACTATCGATTCTACATTAGGACAAAATTCTCTTCAACAAGCAATGGAGTTTCAAAGGACTATCCTGATTGATGGTGCTATTCTGACAAAATTAGATGGAACTGCAAAGGGAGGTATTGTTTTTCCTTTGGTTCAGCGGACAGGGATTCCAGTACGTTTTATAGGCACAGGAGAAGATTTAGATAATTTTTCTGTATTTAATAGTGAAGAATATGTTTCATCTTTAGTTGATATTTAAAGCATAACCTTAAATAATGAAAGATAAAATAAATAATATTAACATTGTCAGTTTGGGTTGTGCTAAAAATTTAGTGGATTCTGAAATTATGATGGGAGGGTTTGTTAAGTCTGGATTGAATGTGGTGGACGAACCGGAAAATTCAGATGCCATTTTGGTGAACACTTGTGGTTTTTTGGACATTGCCAGAGAAGAATCAGTCAACACCATTTTGGAAGCAGCAGAACTCACAAAAGACAGCGATAAAAAATTGATCGTTATGGGCTGTTTGTCTGAACGCTATTCAACTGAATTGCAAAAAGAAATTCCAGAAGTGGACCGATTTTTTGGTACCAATGACCACAATCAGATTCTTTCCTATTTGACCGGGAAAGATTTTATGAAAGACGATCCTGCTTTTTTTCGTTCGTTATTGACACCATCTCATTATGCTTATTTGAAAATTGCTGAAGGATGTGATAATGGATGTTCATTTTGCAGTATTCCACAAATGAGAGGACTTCAAAAAAGCAGACCCATTGAAGCCATTGAATCAGAAGCCACTCGATTGGTTGACAACGGTGTGAAAGAAATTCTCATCATAGCACAGGACACAACTTCCTACGGTTGGGATTTAAAACCAAAACAATATTTAGGAGAATTACTAACGACTCTGGATCAAATCGGTGAACCATTGCAATGGATTCGTCTTCATTATGCACATCCTGCCCATTTATCCAAAAAGACGATGGAAGCCATGGCTTCATCAAAAAAAGTCTGTAAATACCTGGATATTCCCATTCAGCATGCATCAGACAAAATCCTTAAATCAATGAAACGTGGATTAAATCAGGAGGGCATCAGAAAACGCCTCAGTTTGTTGAGAGAGTTCATTCCGGATATTCGCCTTCGGACTACCCTGATTGTGGGATATCCCGGTGAAACAGATGATGATTTCAAGGAAATATGTGATTTTGTTCAGGAACTGCAATTTGACCGACTGGGAATATTTACCTATTCAGAAGAGGAAGGGACTTCAGCAGCATTTTTGGAGGACGATGTACCCAGGGAGGTGAAGGATGAACGAAAAGAGGAATTACTTTCCATTCAAAATGACATTATGCTGGAGAAAAACAGTCAATTAGTAGGAACAGAATTGAACGTTTTGATTGATAAAACAGGAGAAACCGTTTCTGTAGGAAGAACCGAATTCGATTCACCGGAAGTGGACCATATTGTAAGAGTGGAAGGAAAACAAAAACCGGGAGATT
>CAZBZK010000088.1:0-6049 GCA_964496365.1 uncultured bacterium | reverse complement strand
TCAAGATGAAGAAAAATATGCAAACCCCATTGCACTATCTCCCACGATTTAAGACTGTACAACTTTTTATAATTAAAAACATAAAGGAAAAATTTTTTGCACATTGGACTTGACATAGGTCGGCAAGTCATCAAACTGGTCGGTCTGGAAAAACACAAATCAGGTTTTAAAATTCTGAAAACCGCTCAAAGACTCATACCGGAGGAAAGTCGTCCGTATGATCCTGAAAAAATAGATTCACCTCTCAGAGTCATTGCCATCAAAGAATTACTTCGCCAAAATAATATCAAACCCAAAAGGGTAAAAAATCTGACCACAGGAATCAGTGGAACCAATGCATCGGTGAAACAAATTACCACCATGGATATGTCAAAAGAGGAATTGGATTCGTCCATGAATTATGAAGCGAGAAAACATATCCCAATGGATGGTACCGATGCAGTCATTGACTACCAGATTTTGGGACCAAACCGCAGTGAAGTCGATAAAATCGATGTTGCATTGATTGCCTGTACGAAAAGGGTGTTGAACAATCATTTGGGTATGTTAAATGACTCAGGAATGAAACCGGGTATTGTGGATGTGGATCCGGTAGCGGTAATGAACGCATTTTTATCAACTCAATCCCTTCCAGAAGAAGGTGTAGTGGTAGTGTTAGACATTGGTGCTGTCACTACTTCATTGAT
The DNA here is from genome assembly GCA_964496365.1 of uncultured bacterium. Classification (GTDB taxonomy): domain Bacteria; phylum Fidelibacterota; class Marinisomatia; order Marinisomatales; family AB-629-J13; genus AB-629-J13. Next base: position 5,363 of record CAZBZK010000088.1, on the reverse strand, counting down.
TGTTTGGGGAAGTCAAGACATGTTTTTTACCCGAGATTTACCTGTAGGTGTGCATGATATGGTCAAAGATGTATCCAAAAGAAAATCTATAGATTATATGATGGCTCAGGCAGAATTAAATAAGTTGGGTGTGGATGCATTTAAAAAAGAAGAAGGATCTACCGGAATGATATCCATAACGGACAGATCCGCATTGGATAATTTTGTAGAAGACGTGCGACGAACCCTTAGATTTTATGCAAAATCTTCAAATCAAAGTCATTTTACGGGGATTTATTTGTCTGGAGGAGGTAGTTCCATTGTGGGATTGTGCGATTTAATTCAGGATCGTCTTCAACTTGACAGCACCGTGTTCAATCCCTTTTCTGGGATGGACATGAAAGAGGAATTGCTTGAAGGAGACCCATCTCAATATTCCATTGCAGCAGGATTAGCAATTCGAGGGTGTTCACAGTCATGAAAAAATTAATACTAATCAATCTAAATCAAAAAGAAACTTCCGAATCTTTAGCCCTTAGAAATAAGGAGAGAGTACGTTGGTTCATATTTGGGTTTTTATTGACCTTATTGGTGGGTGCGAATAGTGTGATTTGGTATATTGGATTAAATTATAACAAATTGATAAACCAAAAAACAAATGAGATTAGTCAAATAAAAAAAGAAATCAGTTTACTTAGGGAAAAAGGAAAAAATCTTTCAAAGCAAGATATAATGACGTTGGCAACATTAGAAAACAATAGATTTCTGTGGGCTGAAAATTTGGAATACCTAGGAGAACTGACACCTGAAGATATATCATTAACTGAACTGAAATTCAAAAAAAATAAACTCAATATTAAAGGAATTGCTACCACGTATAGTGGACAAAAAGACTTTGAACAGGTTGAACGATTTATTCGGTTACTCAAATCAAATAATGAGTTTTCTAAACATTTTACTCGAATGAGGTTAATGAATCATGAGTTGATTAATGTGAGAGGTCAGGATATTGTATCATTTGAACTGGAAGCACCTCTGGCTTCAATTCCTCCCATTTCACAACAAATCCACAATTTTAAGTTCACAGAAAAATCAAAAAATGCTTCGAAAGGAGAAAAAATAATCCGCCAAACTCACATGGAAACCTCCAAATCGATCCATCAAGAAATAGGTGATAAAAATGAATCGTAATTCTTTACTTTTTGGGATTTCCATTTTTCTCACGGTTACATTTTTATTAAGTTTAAAATTTGTTATAGGAGATAAACCACTTGAATTAAAACAACTGGAATTGAAGCAGACCGAAATAAATGAGCAGTTTATCAGTGCAAAAATTTTAGCAGAAAAATTAGATCAAGTGTATACCTTGTTTTCTGAAAACTTAGCATTATCCGTTGCGGATTCTCTTGCAGAAGATTCCTCTTTACCCTTCTTGAAATCCTTAACGGATATCATGATAAAATATGACATTATCATTAAAAAAATTAAACCGAGACAGCGAGAGAAAGTGGGAAAATATTACAGTTCCCCATATGAAATGACCGTTAAATGCAGTTTTGAAAATTTGGGAAAATTTTTGGCTGAAATGGAAAAATCGCCTCGACTTATTGTGGTGAATGAATTATCCATAAAAAATGGAATTGAACGAATCAAAAACCGGGTAGAGGAAGAGGAATTAATGAAACAAGAAATTGACTTGAATATCTCAACGCTGACTCTTATTAAATCAAAGGTAAAAATAATCTCATGAATGATCGTTCAAATACCGTATGGGTTATTGTAACCATTATTACTCTTTTATCGATTATATTTGCATCCGTAAAATTGTACCCGATTCAGAAAAAATGGCAAAGTGCAGTCAAGAGGGCACAAAATACAAAAATCGGAACGGATACAGAATTAGAAAATGTAATTGATTTTCTTGAAAATCGCTTGAAATACAGATTAGATTATGAGTTTTCTCTTGAAAAAGAACCTATGAGGCTTACCAATGTTGTATATCTCACCGATGCAAGCGGGAAACGAATTAGTGGGAAACGAACGTCAAAAATAAAAGTTACCCACGTCATCAATGGGAAAATTAAATATGCAGGAATTTTGTTTAAAGGGCAGAATTTTAATGTTGTGGAGGGAGATTCAGTAGGAGGTGGAATGGTTTCCCATATCGGGAAATTTGGAATTACCGTTGAAAAGGAAGGCAAAGAAGCTTTTTATGAAGTCGAATCTTATGCTCTTGAAGGAAATAAAAATAATTAGGAGACACATGAAATATATTGTTTTATACAGTTTATTATTTATTGCATGTTTGGGTGCCCAAGATGCAAAAACAATTTCAGCACAGGAAAAAGATCAACCTACATTGGTTTCTGTCCATGCCGAAGATGCATTTTTACCGGGGATATTATCCATTTTAGCGAAGGAAAGTGGGTATAATATTGTCACCGATCCAAATGTGAATCAAAAAGATAAAATATCCATGCATTTGGATGATGTCCCAATCGAGCAAGCCATTAATTTGGTGGTTAGGGCTGTGGGATTGAGTTATGAAATTGTTGGGAATTCTTTTTTAATCGCCGATCCAAAAAAATTGGAAAAAGAGGTGGGAATTACATCTCATGTTATTGATCTGAAATATGCAGATGCTTCAGAAGTCAAAGTTCTACTTCAAGATTTAACCGAACAGATTCAGGTAGATGTTTCAGGGAATAAACTTTTGGTGAACGCATCTCCAAAAAAAATTGCTGAGATAGAAGAAGTAGTTCGAAAAATTGATGTACCTGCGATTCAAATATTATTGGAAACACGATTGATTGAAGTGTCTATGGATCAGGATGAAAAAATGGGAATTGATTGGTCTAAATTAGCAAAATATACGACGATACTTGCGGAAAATGCATCTCCACCTTTTGAAGGTGCGGGAAGTTTAGTTCCTGGGATTACCCAAACAGAGGCAGGAGATGGATCGGTTTCGGAGCAGTTTTCATCTTTACCTTCAGACCAAAAACCAACCCAAATGTATTTTGAAAGACTTGGATCTAGCGACGGCGGTCCTAAATTCAGTCGTCAAATGACGGCTTTTGACATCACATTGGATATGCTCATAAAAGATAACAAAGCAGATATCCTTGCCGATTCCAAATTAGTTACTCTTAACGGAAGAGAAGCCACAATTAAAATGGTTGATATTGTTCCTTATATTCTTAGTTCTGGTGGTGTTGGCGGTCAGGTACAGGTGCAAAGGGAAGAAGTGGGAATTAAACTGGCCGTGCTTCCCACTGTAAATACAGATGGTGATATTACGGTTCGAGTGGAACCTGAAGTGGCATCCATTTTTGAATTTATTGGCCCCAATAGAAATATTCCCCGAGTGAAGAGCCGCTCATCTTCTACCTCCATTCGAGTACGGGATGGAGAAACGATTATTTTAGGGGGGCTGATCAGTAAAGATAAAAAAAATACCGTTTATAAATTTCCTTGGCTTCATAAAATCCCGTGGATTGGAAAAAAGTTTTTCACCAGTACGGATATTGTAGATAGAAAAACGGATTTAATCATCCAAATCACACCTTCGGTTGTGGTAGATAATATTAGTGGGATTTCAAAAAGTAACGAAATGATAGAGATTGAAAAATCCATTTTTTTAGAAGACAATGAACCACAAGATGAAGAAGGAAAATCTAAGGAGTAACCATGAAAAAATTACATATTTATCCAATTATTATTCTTGTCTTCATGGCATTATTTCTATTCAGTTGTGATGACAGAACGCCAGCCGAAGATCCATCCTCAAATTATACAATGACGATAGAAACACAACCCGTAATTGGAAATAATTTTTCAGGAGAAAATGTAGGCGAGGATGTCATTGGAGATGCGGTCTCTACTCGTTTGTCTGTCACATTAAAAGATCAAAATGATAAAGCCATAGAAAACGCACTTATCTCTTTCTCTTCAAAACAGGGTAATTCCCCTTATGGAACTGTAGATCCTCAATCCGGTTATACGGACGAAAATGGATCGATGATGGCATTATTTAAAGATCCTGGAAATATGGCTGCAATTGGAGACAATAGTGCTACTGTCAAAGCGGAATATGCATCGAACAATGAAGTATTTTCACAGTCTACTGTGTCTGTTTATCCCGATTCGGTGGTCTGGCCCTATTCTATCGCTATTACACCCAGTGTAGATCAAATATTTAAAACCACGTCTCCTCAAACCTCAAGCCTAACGCTTTATGTGTATAATAAAATGAGTAATCCTGTGAAATCGGTTTACGTTGACCTGGAAACCGACAAGGGATCATTTGGAGAGGCACTTCAAAAAGAATATTCTGTCATCACCGATGACGTAGGTAGAGCGACGGTTGACTTCAATCATAACGAAGAGTTGGGATTGGCAACGATTAAAGCAAATTATTCAAGAATATTTTCAACCATAACTGATTCGACCAATGTATTGATTGGGACCAACTATAATATTTCCTTGTCCCAGTATCCTGTTTCTCAAGATAGTGTGGGAAATTGGATCATTGTGGGGGAAGATATTTCGGGAAATAAAGCCATGACTCGGTTAATTGCCACCATTACAGATAATTCTGGTAATCCAGTCCGGGGAGAAAACATTTTGTTTACAGCAGAAGCACAAGGAAATTCGGTTGGGGAAATTACAGCGTCAACCACGATTACCAATGCACAGGGCCAGGTGTTTGCATATTTTGATGACAATGAAAATGTGTATCAGGATTTAGGTGAAACAGAAGACTTTGAAGGCGTGATTTGTACGGCTTTCATCGGTGATATTACGGGGAAAAGTTCTGAGGTTCAATTTAGTGTTTTTACTGAGTCAGTATGGCCTTATCAATTAAGTTTAAATACAAATGTGAGTGAGATAATACTAGATAATGGTGTGACGGTTGCCACCCTGAACGGACGGTTGTTAAATGGATTTTCTAAGCCGGTAAACAATGTTATTTTATCATTTTCTTCGGACAGAGGGTTTCTCCAATCTCAAGTCACTACAGATTCCAATGGAGATTATACGCTTACTTTCAGAGATTTAGGTGAGGCATCAGATGTAGGTTTAGCTTCCATATCTGGTAGTTTTAATCACCCTGGATTCGAAGCGACCATCTTGGAAACTCAACAAATTGCCATTGTAACCAATTATACCATGACATTATCCACGTATCCGGTATCATTAAATTCAAGTGGCAATCCGGTTTTAGTTGGGGAAGATGTTTCAGGTGACAACGCCCGTACTCGAATTATTGCAACGGTTACCGATCAAGCTGGAAATCCAATTGTGGGACAATCCATTTTGTTTAATGCTCAAGTAACGGGTGGAGCTGACGTGGGCTCATTTGACAACGATTCCTATTTAAC
>CAZBZK010000087.1:0-6107 GCA_964496365.1 uncultured bacterium | reverse complement strand
ACCAGATACAGGCAGGAGACCCTTCGTTAAACTCAGGACAAGGTTTTGTGCAGACTAAGAAGATGGTGCTGTTGAAATAAGTAAAATTTGTTCAACATCATCCAATAGTGAGGTTGGATGTAAATGCACATTATTCTGTGATATTATCCCAATAAATCGGAATTACTCAGCAAGACAGAATGAATAGGACATTGTTTGAAAAAGAGAATCACAGATGATTGTCTTACATAACGGAACTCTCAATATTTCATTCAATATATTAATTTACAATCGTTGACACTGCAATGAACCACTGTCCTGTGAAATAAACAGGAAGTTTTATTAATGAAAATCTCTGGGGTGATTTGAATAAATTTTCAGTAAGCATCCAATCTGAAATCAGAAACGTTATAATACCAAAAAAAAGGAATAATGTCTGGATAGTTACACGAATCATTAGAAGTTCACATCCTTGCCAGAACAAGAGGCCAATGACCACACTATAAGCCAGAACAGCAGGTTTAAAAGATTGGCTTACTGAAGGAAAGGTGTGACGAATAAATAGGATCCAAAGGACAAGTGAAAGTAAAGAAATCCAGGAAATTATGAATGAGTTTATGGAAATGATTGCCGCAATATAAAATAAGTGAGTGATGAGAAAACTTACCAATCCAATCATAAAATATCGTTTTTTCAATATTAAAAAACTATCACCAAGGATGGAGAAAAATAATCCCATAGTAATATAATGAATGAATAATCGATTTTCTGCTAAGTGACTATTCAAAACTGGTACTAAAAATATTAAAATGATGGTGAGAGGTTTAAAAAAATAATCCCATTTTTGAATTTTTCTATTACGAAACCACATACAGAAAATAAGAGATGCAAAAATTAATGAAGAATGTAAAATAATCAATTAAAATGACCGTTTTTAATAATCAATAATAATAATTAAAGATTAATGATTAATAACCGATATTAGATACTAACTCAATTGTTTTTACGAATCCAATATGTACAGGAATGGGAGTTTTAAATGATGGAAAGACAAGAAGTGGAGGTCTGCTTTCCATCATTTTATTGGGGTCATTTCTTTGAATAATAACCACAGTGTACCATTAAGAACGCTTATTCAATTCATCGACAAAAAACAAACCAATTTTGAATAACTGAGTTGTCAATTATTATAAAATAAACAACAAAATCATTTATTTTATTTTAGTTGAATATTTACGATTTTTCCAATAGAAAAATGGTTTACCTTCTTTAACGGCTTGAGAAAAAGTGTCTCTAAAATTTTGTGCTAATGAAGATTCTTTATTGAAAATAAAATATTTCCCTTCATCAGTAGAAATGATATCCTCTATGGTTTCAAGGTCTTCAGTTGTAATCTCAAATACTTCGTCATCGGTTAATTCCACTTCAAATTGTAACAATATTTTTTCGATAACTCGTTCTGCATTTTCTATTTCATTGGATTTATCCGCATCCTCAATAGGTTCAGATTGTAGGATTGGATCCAATTCTTCATGAATTTCGAATGGTTCTTCAGATTCTTCAACTTGGGTTTCATCCATTCCTCTCAAGGCCGAACCTTCACCAACCGGAATTCTGTCAATAGGTATTTTTTCCACAGGGATGCGTTCAACAGGCACTTTTTCAATGGGAATTTTTTCCGAAGGAATTCTCTCAACTTCTTTGCGATCTACAGGAATAGTTTCTGTTGGACTGCGTGGTTTTGCATCTGAACTTATATCAGGATTAGGTACATCTAGTGTTTTTCCTTCGTGAGTATCTCTCCAGCTTAATGATTCAGTATCTGTTTTTTCTTCAGATATATCGGATAGTTCTTCATCCATCGGCCGGCTGGCAATTTGATCTTCTTCTGGTATGGTCGGTATGATATCCGGGATAGGTTGAACGTCCGGGATATTCAAAGTTGGAACATAAAATAAATTAGTTTGAGGTGCGAACGAATAGGATGCGTTGAAATTTACACCTCTAAATATAGGTGTTCCCTCATTATACATTCCGCCTGAAATAGATAAATTGGGAGAAATAGTGTACATGAGCTGAGCGGTTACATTTCCACAATATGTACTTAGTAAAGTACTACTTGGTTTGATATAATCATGACCTAAATACACATTACCTAAATATAAATTGGTCTTCAAAGATAATCCGGAAAATAATTTAAAAATGATTCCAAAATCAATCCCGCTATACAACATATATTTGGCAGAGGTGGACGTATTTCCAGTAAATTGGTTTTTATCATTAGAAGACCAACGCACCAATGATAGTCGAGGTCCTACAAATATGCGAGTATATTCAAATGGTTTTTCTTTATTCAAATACATTTCAAATAAAAATCCTGATTCTCCTTGAGTTACGGATGTAGTGTCTGATGACACAACCGGACTACCATAATGTAAATTTCCATATTTTTTGATGTGAGTACCAGTAATCCATTGATCAGAAATTCGATAGTCAGCACCCAGAGAATAGCTCATTTTAATTCCATCATTTCCACTTGGTGTGTAGCCATAAGCTAAACTATTATGATGAAACAAATTAATGTTAATGGTCATTTTTGAGAGAAAAGTATCCTCCACCACTAAAGGAGTTCCCATATCAGTGGGATTCGGGGGAACTATGATAGGTGTGTCAGAAACTAACACTATATCTTTAGGTGGACTGCAGTCAATTTTTACTAAGTTGGAAACAGATATTTGACCGGTTACTGTTCCGTCATGAACTTTTACAAGTGAAACCCATGAATCATTGCATTCGGTTAAATTTCCTGGAATAGTGAGGAAACCTTCAAGTTTCGGTTGAATTTCTTCATTTTTGTACCATTCAATAATTGTAGGCCCTTCAGGATCATTTTCAGGATCAACAAATTGGTAAGTTAAATGGAGATCATTGGTTCCTGTAGGTTTGTTAGGGGAAAGGGTCAAGTTTTTGGATAAGGGTGGATCATTTACTGGATTCACTACCACTGTGAACGTTTCAGAATCAACCAAATCCCCATCCCCAGCAATCACCGTAATTTTTGATTCACCATGATAATTTAGTTCAGGTGAAATAGTTAAGATGTCATCGTTCAAATGTACCAATATATTTGGATTGTGACTAGTCACGAGAAAATCCACATATTCACTTTCAACATCCATCGCACTGAGTCTTATTTCAATTGAATTATCCTCATCCATGTTTTGCAATCCAATTTCCATTAATTCAGGTGGTGCGTTAAACGGAATCTCTTTTACATGCATGACTACAGGTACAGTAATTATGGTATGATCTAAATCATTGGTAATCAAGGTAATTTCAGTCTGATATAAATCTGGAGAAATATTTTTCCCAGAAAATTGAATGGGTATATTCATGGTTTCCCCGGGAAGAATATATCCTTGAGTTTCAGAAACGGTTAACCAATTTGGAATTGGATTTCCAATCAAATGGTTTGGAATGGGGATACCCAAAAAAAGATGATCGGGAATATCCGTTTGTCCGGCATCATTTTTACCCCACGCAGTTACGGTGCCATCGGAATTAAGTGCGAAATTATGAAAAGTACCCGTCGAAATTGCCAATACATTTGATAGAGTTTCTGGTACATCGGTTTGTCCAAAATAAGTCCAACCTGTGGAAATACCCCAAGCTCTGACCGTACCATCTTCTAACAAAACTAAATTATGATTTTCCCCAGCAGCGATGGCGACCACAGTGGAGTCAAGATTTTCAGGAACTGTCCCTTGCCCATATCCATTATCACCCCAAGCGGAAACGGTACCATTGTCATGCAAAACAAGTGTGTGTGCAACTCCTGCTGAAATGGCTATTACCGGTTCCAAGATATCAGGAAAATTTAATTGTCCATATTCATTTGAACCCCACACAGTAACCGTACCATCGTCGTGGAGAGCAATGCTATGATAAAACCCTGCTGAAACACCTATGGCTGGTTTTAAATTTTGTGGAACATCACTTTGTCCATACTTATTTGAGCCCCAAGATGTGACCGTTCCATCTTCATGTAACACCAGATTATGATATTCACCTGCCGAAATCGCTATAACATTATCCAATCCTTTGGGAATTTGGGATTGTCTGTATGTATTATCACCCCATGCCAATAGAGAACCATCTTCAAGCAATAACAGACTATGATATCCTCCTGAAGAAACTGATATTGCAGGGGGTAAATCCAATGGAATTTTTGACTGTCCGTAATCATTCCATTCTTTTGGAATTCCCCAACCAGCAACCGTTCCATCTGACGATAATACTAAATTATGAAATTGACCGGCGGAAATAACGGGATTTACTTTTGAAATCTGCCAATTCAATACGGTGTTACTTGGATTCAATATAGTGATAAAATTGGAGGTGTCATTTGTCCCAACAGTGAGTTGAGAACGCAGTGTATCGGGAAGCAGTGAAAACGACCCATAATCCAATCCATAGGAAATAGTTGTAATGAAAAATGTAAAAATAATGTGTATTCGTTTCATAACGGGTTCATTTAGGTTTTTTTTGAAAAATCTTCGTCCAAAAATTTACCACAGTAGAAAACGTAAACAAATATGAAATCGGAAAATGTGTTTAGAATCACAATTTTATTATTGAATCCAATACAGAAGGGGTTCAAATTTTAATTTGTTCATATTTTCATCATTCCACACTTACTCAATGGAATAATTATTTTACTACATCTTCAATAATATCTATAGTTACTTCATCTTTTGTATCAGGTATGAACCTGGTGACTTAACTAAACTTCAGCCAAAAGAGATAGTGCTGGATTGGAATTATAAATTTCGTTTTAGAATGTTGAATAGTTTGTGAATTAAATTGAGTATTTCGCTCATTAAATACAGTAATTTTCCTATGATAAATCAACATAAAACGGTGGAATTTAATTGAAAAGTAACTTAATTAATATTATTCTGATTTCAGGTATGTGTTCTTGGGGATTATCACAATCACATAGTGAAAGGATTACTTTTGTAAGTGGAAATCCCTTTGGGTTTAAGAATGTGTTAACCGAATTAGAAAAACAGGATGCACAAGACGTGTTTGGCATTTTAACGTTTCCCGAAACATTTGATACGGAAACCTATCCTCTCATTATGGGTGTAGCTGGAAGTCTCGGTTGGAGTGATCATCATTATGATTATCTTAATATGTACAGGAAAATGGGAATTGCAACCTTTGAACTAAAAAGTTTTGAAAGTAGAGGTGTAAAATCCACAGTTGGCTCTCAAGTTAAGGTTACCACTGCAATGATGGTATTGGATGCTTATAAAGCACTCAAAACTTTGGAGAAACATCCAAAAATTGATATAACCAAAGTCGGAATCATGGGGTGGAGTTTGGGTGGTGGTGTTACCCTCTTTTCTGGATGGATGCCATTAAAAAATAGCATAGAAACCGACTTATCATTTGCGGCTCATCTTGCATTTTATCCGCCTTGTTTTGTTGAGCCAAAAGATTTACAATTTACCGAATCACCTATGCATATTCTCATTGGAGAATTGGATGATTGGACTCCTGCGAATGCGTGCATGGAACTGGTACCCAAATTACAATCCGCTGGGGTTCAAATTGGGCTTACTGTTTATGATGAATCTCATCATTCATTTGACCGTATAGGAGAAGTAGTAGTTTCTGAATCTGGCTATAGTTTTACAGACTGCCGATTGAAAATGGGAGAGAATGGAGCTGTTCTAATGAATTTTTTAAATATTCCTATGACCACTCCACTTTTACAAAAAATAGGATTGTCTTTTTGTGCAAAACGAGGAGTTCATTACGGAGGTAATCCGGATACCAGGGAAAAAGCATTCGAATTTGCAAGAAAATTTATGAAGCAGCATTTGCTATCAAATTAATCCACTCAAAATTCAATTGGTCAGATATTTCCGTTTAAATAATTTTATCCTAATGAATAGGTCAAACTTAATTATTAACATTATTTTGATTTGGAGTGGATGTTTATTTTTGGGTTGTGAGAACTCGAATGCGGAATTTACGCTTCCTGAAGTTGAATTCCTTTTTCCTCAAAATGGTGCATGGGTAGAAGGCAGTTTTGACGTAGAAGTATTAGTGAGTTCCAC
>CAZBZK010000086.1:0-6149 GCA_964496365.1 uncultured bacterium | reverse complement strand
CCCAATCCGTTTAACCCAGTGACGACGATTCAGTTTTCTGTACCTGAATTATCAAAAGTCAAAATGTCTGTTTATGATATTCAAGGAAGGTTAGTTGAAACCCTTGTGAATGAACAACTTTCTCCCGGAAATCACAGGGCTCAATGGAATGCAGGAGGAGTTTCAAGCGGGATTTATATTGTTCTGTTTGAAGAAAATGAACAAAGGAAAATTCAAAAAGTAGTGTTGATGAAGTAAGCTATCTCATTCCCGAGAAGTCGGTAATCCAATTCAAATATGAAATTGAAAAAAACTAAAACTGCAGGTGGAGTTGTTCTGAATAAAAACGGTGAGGTTCTTGTCGTAAATCAGAACGGAAATAGTTGGTCTTTACCTAAAGGTCATGTTGAAAAAGGGGAAAAATTGATTGATACAGCAAAAAGAGAAATCTATGAAGAGTCTGGTGTAAAACATCTTATTTTTTTAAAAGAATTAGGACATTACAAACGATATCGTATTGGTTTAAATGAAGCAGATGACTGCTCGGAAGAGAAAGAAATTCATCTATTTTTATTTAAAACTAAAGATATGGATCTAAAACCAGTTGATTCAAATAATCCTGAGGCTCGGTGGTTAAATCCAGAAGAAGTTTGTGCCTATCTTACTCATGAAAAGGATAAACAGTTTTTTACAAAACTATTGTGTTCAGGTTTAATCCAAAAAGGTAAGTATTAGCGGGTTATTTAGGGGATGATGGTTTGGATTGATGCCTGATCAATTTCAAATATAGGTATTCTTTCAGCCTCTGTATGTAAACCGAGATACCGAAGAAAAAATGGTGGAAAGGATCTGAACAAAAGTCGCATCTGAATTGTCAATGTTCCCTGAATTTCTGGGGGAATTTCAATAGAATAATGGACAGCTCTGGATCCATTTACTGGAAGCGTATTATCCGTCATGTGTACCATATCTTCAACTCCGACTGTTAATAATCCGGAATCTCCTTCAGCATTATACAATACAGTATTGAAAATTTTGAGTTGGGGGTCAATTAAATTTTCCTGATCTATATAAAAATCAGATAAATCTCCATTCTCATTCAAAAACCCAGATGAAAAAATGGTATTTCCATTTATATCTCCATTGATTTCAATCCAGAGTTGTCTCATAAATGTTGTACCTGTGGGAAAATTATGACCGGAATTATTGGAAATGATGATGTCTAAATTCAGAATTTGGTTTACTGAATCTATGAATATTTTATGAATATTTATTTCCGCAGCATCTGACAACAATGACTCCACAGCTGAAAAATGATCCGGGTCAGGAATTTGTGAATTTAATTGTACATCAATTCCCGGAAAAAAATGTCGATGTAATTGAGAACGAATGGGACCATCTTTAGCAGCTTGCCCTTCATATGTCGGCATGTGACAGGATTGACATTCACTTCCCATCGCTTGGAATGCTGTTCCTTCCCACTCAAATTGTGTAACCTCAGCATCGATTCCATTTACACTCAAATTATGGCAATTTTGACAGAATTCTGATTTGTCGTATCCGGGATTATATTCCGATGAATGGAATTCATTTTCAACGGGATCATTCAAGGTACCAAATCTTGTTCCATCCGAAAATAATTTAAAATCCGTTGTTTCAAACATTTGATTTTCAGGTTGAATATCAGTGGGATTTGGAAGATGGGTCACTAAATGGCAAACATCACAGGTTACACCTTCCTGAATTTGCGGAGGCATCTCCTGCAAATCCGATAAGGAAAAGGATTGATGATTGGTAATTGCATCGGTAAGAGATGCAACCGGGCCATGACATTGTACACAAAAATCTCCCAATTCAATCCCTTTTGTGGATTGTATTTCATGTTCAACCTGTTGCAAATGGATCCAAACCGGGTCCTTCATTGAATAAGCATGCATCGAAGATGCCCATTCCCGATAATGCGTAGGATGGCAAGATTGACAGTCCTCTGCTGAGTTGAAATCTTCTACTTTGAATTGTGTTTGAAACGGTCTTGTGGATGGTTGATTATCTTCCTTCCCTAAATCACTACACGAAAAGGATACGAAAGCTACAATGAACAGATAGAAACTATTGTTCGATTGCAACACCTGTTGGCATAGGATTTTGCTCGCTTCCATCACTTAATTCTATAGAGTGTAATAATGTATTATTTGATGTATCATAGACATATGCATTCCCACCCATGGGAGAAGTTACCACTAAATAATCATTATTTTGTGACAGGGCACAACCATGAAGCATATTTACTGTTCCTGTTTCATCTTCTATATTGTCTATAACCATATTGGTTTCAAGGTTAGCAATGGTAATAGAGTTACTCATTCTATTTGAAACATAGAGCTTGGTATCGTCATTGGAAATTTGCATGTGCCAGGGCATCATTCCTGTCATTATAGTGGCTAAGCTATCACCTGTTTCAGTATCAAAAACCCTCACTTCCATCGTATTTGAACAAGATACATACAATTTCGAATCATCATGACTCAACTCCATTTCAAGAGCATTGTAAAAACCATCATTAATTTCGATGGGTTCTGGAACTTCAGATCCTATAGGATAATTTGGAGGTTGGTAATTGAGATTTCCAAATTCACTCGTTTCGATCTTAAAAATATGAGATGCCTGATTACTTGCAACCCATAAAGTTGTACCATCTGAGCTCAACGCTATTCCATGAGGAGAATCAGCTCCCACAACTACAACACCAGTGACTTCCATTGACTGAACATAGATTTGTTGTATCTCTTGGGATTGGGTTGACATTCCACCCATGGGCATAAATCTGGAAACATACAAAAATTGATTTTCCACATCCAATGCCATCAGTGCTGGCATACTTCCAACATTTACTGAATCAATAAGTTCATCCGTATTTAGGTCAAACTTTAATATAAATCCCGATGAAACTAATGTACAATACCAGTGCTTATTTGTATTATCAATTACGATGTAATGTGGAGAGTCATTTACATTAGAAAAATCTACATTGACATATTTAAGAAGTTTCCCTGAGTGAATATCAATAATAGCAATTTTATCCTGTCCTTGCAGGGTAATATACGCCTTTTGAAATTTATCTTGACTCATTTGGGTGTCACATCCAGACACAATCAAAAATAAAATTGAAAACCAAGACAAAAAAAATATATGTACTTTTTTATTCATTCTTAAGATAAATTACCATCAATAAATATAATATCCACATATAGAAATTTATTAATATCTTGAAGCTTTTCAAACTAAATATAATTCATTTGGAAATGGATAAAAACGTGTTTGAATCACCATCAACATAATAGAACAATTAAATTTCAAATTTTTTGTGGATAAAATAATACAAGACGATTAGATGAAACATTACCTTATATAATGAAAAACCATGAAGAATAATATAGAGTAATCAAAAAATGAGGTTACATAAATTCCTTAGTTTAATATTTTTAATAAGTAGTGAATATTCCGATGAAAGATTCGTCTTCTCTGAACAATATCCACAAATTCTTATGGATGGTCATTCTATTCCAAATGGATTTAGAGGTGGACTAAATAAACCTAGGGTTCAATGGATTGATCACGACAGAGATGGTGACACAGACTTATTTCTTCTGGACATGGATGGTTATTTACGATATTACGAAAATCAAGGTGATTCAAACGAACATAATTTTGTTCTTATAACTGCACACTTTCAAAATGTAAAAAAAACAGGATGGTTCGCTTTCCGGGATTTTGATATGGACTTAGACCTTGATTTAGTAACCCAGAATATTGAAATAATGGCGGGTAGTTATGCTGGAATACGCTACTATGTAAATGAGGATGGACATTTCAACATTTGGAGAGACTCTTTATTAACCAATACCGGTGATATTCTCTTATGTGACAACCAATCCACTCCCACATTTGTGGATATTGATAATGATGGTGATGAAGATTTTTTTAGTGGAAATCAGGATGGAACCCTATCTTTTTACAAAAATGTGGGTATGGTAAATGGTAATCCCATTTTTGAGTTTATAACCGATTATTGGCAGAGCATATCCATAATTGGACAAAGGATTGAAATCGATCTAAACCTTCACGGTGCAAGTGCAATTACGTTTATTGACCTCGATGGTGATAGTGATTTTGATTTGAGTTGGGGTGATTATTTTCAGGAAAGCATTTACATTATTTGGAATATTGGATCTCCTGAAATACCGGAAATGGACATCGAAAACATTGAAAACCAATTTCCATCCTTTGAACCTATTCAGACTGGTGGACAAAATATGCCCACATTTGCTGATTTGGATGGGGACGGAGATCAAGATTTGTTTGTTACTGTTTTATCAGGAGCGTATGGCACTCAGTATGATCATAATTTTATTCAGTATTTGAATATTGGCTCAGGTTCTAATCCAATTTATGAATTTGAAACAGATGATTTTTTTAACTCGTTGGATATCTATTCAGGGGCTGTGATTGACCACACCGATATAGATTCTGATGGTGATTTGGATATGTTTATCGGGACAGAAATTGATTATTCCACTACCCCCTTTCGTGGAAAAATCCAATATTTTAACAATGAGGGATCTTTGAACAATCCAATTTGGGTTTTAAAAGACCGTGATTTTCTTGGGACTAATCTTGGTTATAATTTAGCTCCATGCTTCGGTGATTTAGATAATGATGGGGATTCTGACCTTCTTTTGGGTGATTACAATGGGAAGATATTTTATTATGAAAGAACGGGGGAAATTCCAGATGAATCTTCATACATTTATATTGATGAATTAAACAACATTGACTTGTCAGGAAGGTCTCATCCAGAACTGTGTGATATAGATGGTGATGGAGACCTTGACCTTTTTATAGGAGAAAATATGGGTAATATCCATTTCTACGAGAATTTAGGAAATGAAGAGGTGTTTGAGTTTTCCTTTGTATCAGATTTTTATTTCGATATAGATGTTGGTAATTATAGTTCACCTGAATTTTTAGATATTGATAATGACACTGACCCCGATTTATTCGTTGGAAGCCAAGAAGGAAACATTATTTTTTATCGAAATATCGGAACAAATTTAAACCCGGATTTTCAGTATGATGAGACCATGGAAATTCCCTTTCTCGGTGGAAGTGCCACGATGTCTATAGGTGATTTTTTCAATAGCGGAAGGAGTGATATGATTGCTGGTCTTTTTACTGGAGGATTGTATTATTTAAAAGAAGAAACCAATGAACACTTGTGGATGGACCCTGTTCAATTATTACCAAAATCTTTCCACTTTATTTCTGCATATCCCAATCCATTCAATGCTATTACGAATATTCAATTTACACTGTCCAACATTGCAAATGTTAACATGTCAATTTACGACATCAATGGGGAAATGGTTAAGGCACTGATGAACCATAAGTTGTCTCCGGGTAATCACAAAATGAAATGGATTGCAGATGAGTTTTCCAGCGGAATTTATTTCGTATCTTTAATGGTAGATGAAGAAAGGAAAATACAGAAAGTCATTTTGGTGAAATAAATTTTATCCAATTCTTATCCTCATTATTTTCAGTAAATATCGGATTTTATAGCTCGCGGTTCCATACCCCAATCTAAACCTATTGAATCCGATTAATTATAAAGTGGAAAATTCGTTGAGTTACAGTCCTCCACACCATCACACAGCACCTTCCACAGATATCCGTTTTTCAGGGGACACGAAATTCCGAAAAACTGACGAATACATCATTGAAATGATGAATGATGGCAATACATTAACGGTTGATTGTGAACTAAAAGATGGTTAAACTTTGGAGTTAGTTGACGGGAATGGGAATGTGTTAAATTGTGGATGAGTTTGGTTGAAACCCTTGTTGAGGGTCTTTCTAAGGGAAATCATTCCATTCAACGGCATGCGAATCGATTAGTAAACAGAATATTTTATCAAATGCAATAGTCTATACTTCATACAAACTCAAAAAATCATTTTATTGAAGTAATTTTGCTGTTTCGATTCCATCTTTTTCATTCACAGACCTGAGCAGGATCAGACCCAGGGCAAATAGAACTACAACAATGGAAACTCCGGCCCGTTGTGAATCAAAAATCTCAGTTAAAAACCCCAGACATAACGGTCCGATAA
>CAZBZK010000085.1:0-6164 GCA_964496365.1 uncultured bacterium | reverse complement strand
TTGCACTTTGTCTGAGTTCTGGATTATAATCTTTTAATGTTTTCAGTTTGATACCAGCTGCCAATGCAAGCACTGATAAATCAGCACTTTTTTCAATGTCAACTTTTTCATATTCCCATGTTGATTCATTGATATCATTTTCAGAAAATCCATATTTTTCAGGATGTTCCCCAATAATAGTGGCGGCTAAATAATAAGGAATATAATTCCGAGTTTCCTTTGGTAAGGAATGGAGTTGCCAAAAATCCGAAGTCAGGTGTAATCGTTGGGCTCGATGAATTCTCCCAGATCCTGCATTATAGGCGGCTAAAGCCAAATACCAATGATCAAATTCTTTGTAGAGGTCTTTTAAATAAAGACAGGCGGCAACGGTCGCTTTTTCAGGGTCTCTTCGTTCATCTAAATACCACGACCTGTTTAGCCCATACATTTTCCCTGTTGAATACACAAATTGCCATAAACCAGAAGCACTGGCTCTTGAATAGGCTTTTGGATTGAACCCAGACTCTATCATGGCTAAATATAGTAGCTCCTGAGGAAGTTCATGTTCTTTTAATATGGACAAAATCATGGGGCCATATTTTTGTTTCCGTTTCAACCAAATGTTAAATTGTTTCCGACCTTTTGTCTCAAAATATTGTATTAATTGTTCAACCTTTCGATTGGTAACCAGAGGGATGTGTCCGTCCCTATCATCCAAAACGGTCAATTGAGTTTCACCCATTTCAACAACAAGTGGTTCCATTAATTCAGTTACGTCTTTTCTAAATTGATCAGCGGTTCTGGGGACACCCATACGATTCAACGTATTAAATTTATGACTATAAATTTTCTCCATGGAATCTTCGAATCGTTTAAATTCTTCCCGATCAATTTCATTTTTATCCCCTAATTGATCCGCTTCTGCTAACAAATCAAATATGCGATCCAAAGTATAGATCACCTCCAGAGTATCACCCCAAACATCGGCAATCATGGCATCGGTTAACAGAATTTTAACATCCCGTAATAATTGAGGTAAACGGTTCTCTGTCTCCAAAAAGCCATTTTCCGATAACTCTATAGTGGATGGCATCAAACTGTCATTTACAGAGGGATTTTCAAAATCCCTAGTCGCTAAGGAATCCTTTGCAAGGCAACCCGCTAAAAGAATTATGGGAATTCCTGTTCGTGTAACTTGTTGTATCAAATGAATTTATAGATTAAAATGGAGCGGAAATTAGGTGTGTTAAAAACGAGTAGCAAGTATTATTAATTGTGGAATTACAAGTTGTGAATACGATGAAGGAGGTTTGTGGTAGAAAATCCATCTAAAAAGGGAATGATGATTACCTTTCCACCCATTGACTTTACGAATTCCGCACCCACAAGGTCATCTTCAGAATAATCTCCACCCTTGACAAGTATATCCGGACTCAATGTTTTGATCAGTGTTAATGGTGTGTCTTCTTGAAAAATAACAACCCCATCTACTGCAGACAGATTCTTCAATACAAAAGCACGGTCATTTTCAAAATTGATTGGACGCTTCGCCCCTTTCAGTCTTTGGACAGACTCATCTGAATTCAAACCAACAATTAGTCTATCTCCAAGCTTTTTTGCTTCTCGTAAAATATGTACATGACCTACATGCAATAAGTCAAAACAGCCATTGGTAAAAACGATAGTTTCATCCAACTCTTTCCAACGCTGGACCTTGTTAATTGTGTTTGCTTTTGTCCAACCAGCCATTTGAATGTTTTAAAGGGCATACAACACAGAATTTTTTAGTGCAAAAATGGAAATCTAATTTCTTTAACCCTTGTAAAGTGGAAAACGATCGTAAATCTTTTGCTGTTAAAAAATGTTTGAATTGTCGATAATATTTTCCATAACTATAGGGCAAAATCAACGAATTCCATTTATGTTTCCATTGATTATAAACGGAGGATTCACCTTTTCGAATGGATTGAGATGCACCCAACGGATAAAATACATTTCCCAAGAGTTCAATATGACATCCTCGTCCTATCTTTTTAAATACAGATGTATTCAAAATTGCTATCATTTTATCTGAAGTGATTTTCAATTTCCATTCATCCATGAAGAAAAATTTGATTAATTCCAAAGCAGTTTCAACCTGTTTTCTAGGATAGTGAGCAGGACGAATACTTCGGTATTTCCACTCTCCATCCAATAATTTCATTTGGGAGTTCAACCACTCAATTATTTTAGTTGATTGTGAAGCATTTGGAGAAGTCTCGGAAAAAGACCTTGCAAGAATTCGAAATGGTTTCTCATTCCCTCCTGATCCCAAAATTGAAAATGCTTTCTCCAGACAATAAACTTGAAGGCTTCGGCCATCAACTTTTAAAAAATCTCTTACATGATTTTGCCATCTTTCTTCTGCTAAACTTTGAATTATGTTCTTAAATGAGAGTTTTAATGAATCATATGTTAGATTACATGTGGGAAATATTTTATGGTTTTCAGATAGCCTAATGGTTGGAAATGGAAATGTCTTTTCAATGACTGATGAATTCCTCACCACATGAAGAATTACATTTTTAAAATGGTCGTTTAAATCATGACCGTGACTGATCCATGATTTAGATGAAAGATGACACTCAATATCTCCATTTCTTAGTTCGCCATTTATCACCAAAAGTGCATCCAGAATATCTGGTCCTTCATGGATATTTAATCTACCCGGTTTTAATACAATAATATTGAATTCCTTATCAGAAAATACGGTTCCGGGTTTTACACACAACCACTGGTAAACCAAATGTTTTTCCAATGATTTTTTTGGTTCACGTACTGAAAGTGTTGACTGAAGTCCAAGATCAACGGTAGGGTAGTTTAAACGAACTGGGGGTGAAAGATTAAATTCTGAGAATTTGATGGAATTAGGGCCGTATTTCTGAACTTCCAAAATAAGGTTGGAGGGGCTCCGGAATTGAAATACTTCCATCTTCCTGCTGATGATTTTCCAACAGAGCAACCATCAGTCGGGGAGTTGCCAACCCTGACCCGTTTAACGTATGAAGAAAATCAACTTTTCGATCAGAAGATCTACGATATCGAATGTGCCCTCTTCTGGCTTGAAACGATTCAAAATTACTGCAAGACGATACTTCAAGCCACCGATGTTCACCGGGTGCCCACACTTCCAAATCATAACATTTTGCAGCTGAAAATCCTAAATCTCCTGTGCAGAGGTTTAGTACTCTATAAGGAAGCTCCAATAGTTGAAGGATCCCTTCAGCTTGACTGGTAAGAGTTTCATGCTCTTCATAAGAGGATTCAGGGGTTACAAATTTTACCAATTCAACTTTATTAAATTGATGGAGTCGCAATAATCCTCTTGTCTCTTTTCCATAGGATCCAGCTTCTCGTCTAAAACATGCAGAATAAGCCACATAATAAAGTGGTAATTCACTTTCATCGATTATACTTCCTGAATGAACATTGGTTATGGGGACTTCGGCTGTGGGAATTAAATACAGGTCGTCATCTTTTAATTGATACATGTCTTCTTCAAATTTTGGTAATTGTCCTGTGGTTATCAACGCATCTTTTCTGACGCAAAAGGGGGGGAATATTTCTTTATATTGATGGGTATCTACATGGTGATCAATCATAAAATTGATGAGTGCTCTTTCTAATTTTGCACCTTGACCCATATAAACGGGAAATCCCGAACCAGACATCTTTGCCCCCGGTCCCAATGCCAGAATCTGTAAAGATTCTCCTAAATCCGTATGGGTTTTGGGAACAAAATTAAATTCAACGGGATTAATTGGCTCTCGCACTATCTCATTATCTTCTTCTCCCCTTCCAACCGGAACAGTTTCATGAGATAAATTGGGAAGCTCTAAAAGTAGTGAATGAATCGACTGTTTGAGTGCAGTAACATTACATTCCAATTCTTGAATATGATTTCCCATTTTTCTCATTGCGGTTACAGACTCTTCAGCAGATCCTCCAGATTTTTTTATCAAACCAATCTCTTGAGAAACTTTATTTCGTTCTGCCCTCATAGAATCTAATTGAGTGATGGACGATCTCAATTCCCCATCCTTGGTTAAAATAGAATTCAGATCAGCTTCTATTCCTCTCAAGTTCAATGATTTATCTACAAATTCTGGATTAGCACGAAGGGTTCGTATAGATAACATATCAGTTTAAATTATAATTCAAAATCGCACAAGAATTTACAAAAAACCTATGGTAAATTACTGTCCTTTTCCAGAGCACATTACCCAAAGAGTGGAAAGCAATATTTTAAAATCCAACCATATATCCACATTTTCAATATAATAAAAATCATACCTGAGTTTTTCCCGTACGTCTTCAATTTTTTCATCGTAAGAATGTTTTACCTGTGCCCATCCTGTAATACCCGGACGAACTTTCAATCTTCGAACATAAAACGGAAATTCTTTCATTAGTTTTTCTACAAAAAAAGGGCGTTCCGGTCTGGGTCCCACTAAAGACATATCTCCCTTAATCACATTTAATAATTGAGGAAGTTCATCCAGACGAAATCGTCTAAGAAATCGCCCAACCTTTGTAATCCGTGGATCATTTTTGTCAGCCCATACGGGTCCAGTTTGTTTTTCAGCATCTTGTGTCATGGACCGGAATTTAAATGCAGTGAATGAGGGTTTGCGGTTCCCAACTCGCTTTTGTTTATACAAAATAGGACCTTTAGTATCAAGTTTTATGGAAATTGCAATCACAATCCAAAGTGGTAGACTAACTATAATAAATAAACATGAAAGCAAAAAATCGAAAATGGGTTTATAAATTCTAAGATAATCTGTATTTAATTTAAAATTTAAATCAATAAGAGGCAGTCCTGATACCTGTTGAGTTCTAGCAATACCACTAATCACCTCATAAAGATCCGGAATAATTTTCACAGTAACAGGTAAAGAATCAAGTTTTTGCACAATAGAAAATATGAGGGAACGTTGATTATCTTCAAGTGCTAGCACAATATCGGATACATTTTCCTTTTGAACAATTTTTTCAATGTCGTTAATGTGTCCCAATACTGAGGTTTTTTCATCTACATAATTCGTTTCTCCATCCAATCTGATAAAACCCAATAAATTAAACCCCTTAACTTGATTATCCAGAAAATAGTGTATTGCTTTTGTCCCTCTATTATTGACCCCAACAATCACGGTGTTTTCTCTTCCGATTCCTTTTGTAAGCAACCACTTTTGGATAGACCGAAGTATTATTCGATCACAACATGTAAAAAAACCATAGATGATGCCATACTTCAATACAATAATGGGAAGAATAAATTCGGGGATAATTCCAACCGCTACCAATATAATGAAAAAACCAATTGTTAATGCTACGAGTCTAATAAGTCGGATGAGTTCAGTAATTCGAGATAATGTATATTCTCCTAAAAATAGATGATGTGTATAAAACAAAATACTCCAAAAGATTTGAATACTTAGAAAAAGAATTCCTATGGAATTAGGATCAAACTCGATTTTATTAAGATGGGATCCGACCGATGAATAAAAAACCAAAAAGCCCAGCCAGGAATCACAAAACAGTAAAATCCATGAAAAAATCCATTTCGGGAAACGTACAGGGATATTTATAATTGGTAATTTCACGAAAAATTAAGTATCATCATTAACAATTTAATTCTATCGAGAATCTAATAATTCCATTTCATAATATTATAATAAATTCATAAAATCAATGAATGTAAAACAAAATTAAATTGATTCGGAAAAAATGAAAACCAAGAATTACTGTACCATAATACAATTAATTTTTGCTACAATACTTTTAAGCCAACATGTCCCAATCGAATTAGATCACCCAATTTATGTATTTATACGTCAAGAGATAGCCAAAGGGAATTTGGATGTTAACCATGGCAGTTCAACACCACTATACAGGGATAATGTATTGGATCTTCTTGATAAACTGGAAAGGAAATCATCTTCTCAAATAAAACTGATCAATCAATTTCGATCAGAATTCAGTATTAGTCAAATACATGATGGTATAGGATATCCCTGGAAGAAGGAAAAACTAATTTCTGATTTTACATCGCTAATACCATCCTCCAAAAACTTTTATGAACCCCATATTTTCATATATAAAGATTCCCAAAATATATTGTGGGCAGATCTGGAAGAAAA
>CAZBZK010000084.1:0-6208 GCA_964496365.1 uncultured bacterium | reverse complement strand
TTTTTTATCAAAATCTATTTCAAATTTGGAAATCCCATCTAACTTTTTTACACTATTTTTTATCTTATTGACACACATTCCACATTGAATGGTTTCCAGTTTTATTTCAGCATTTACCGTATCTCCACAGCTAGTGAATATAGTTGCGGTTACAAATAAACCGATTATAGTTGATGTAATTTTCATTTTAACTCCAATAATTTAAATTTAAAATAGGGCGAGAATTTACTTTTTATTCTGCATTACTTAACCAAGTTAATCAGAGATTTAAATTGCTCTCCTTCTGCAATTTTTTGTTCCTCAAATAAAAACATTTCATACGTTGTTAATTGTATCTCATGTTTTGCCATTTGTTTTATGGCAATTTCATGATTCAATTTTTTTCTGGATGAAACGCAGTCTGCTACCACCTGTACTTTGATTCCGCTTGATTGTAAATCCATAGCAGTTTGATAAACACAAATATGAGTTTCGATTCCACACAAAACAACCTCTTCGGGTTTCAAATCATTAATCTTACTCAAATATTCTGGAGAATTTCCACAACTGAAAGTACTTTTACTAATGGGAGTATTTAACTTAACCTCATCGGCGATTTTGGGATGAGTGGATCCCAATTTTTCAGGCAATTGCTCCATCCATATAACAGGGATATCCAATAAATGTGCTCCCTTTAATAGACGGACGATGTTTTCTATGAGTTCGTCTTTGTTTCTCATTAGTGGAACCAATTTTTCCTGTACATCGATCAGGGTTAATACTTTTTTCTTCATCAATTTTTACTTAAACAATTTGATAATCCACAAAAAAAAACCGTATAAATCATTTCATTAATTGTTGATTAAAAATAACGTTCCATTTTTCTACAACAGAACCACCTCTTACAATCATCACACGGTCAAAATGGATCTGGTCCGGCATGGTAATTGTCGATTTTATTTTCTGTTGTATCTCATATGAAACTAGTTTGTACATAAGGCTCAAATGAGGATCAAATTGATAAAGTTCCCTATGATTCACCAATGTGGAGATTTTTTTTTGAAAATTTAGAATTTCTACATCCCATTTTAATTGAATGAAGAACGATTTAAATAAAGTTTGCTCACAACCCAAATGGAGAGTATTAGCTTTTACTGATGTATTTGAACCGCAAAATTTGTGGAAATCATTAAATAAATATTTTGGGCTGGATTTAATACCACCAACTAAAGTGCAGTGAGGGATGAAAACAGAGGATTTGTTTTCCTTTGCTAACCGTACTATAATTTTTTCTAAAACCAAAAAATGTTTTTCAGCAGGGACGAGCCAAATAGAATATGCCAATGGCATTAATCCTTATTAATCGGATCCATCAAATCATAAAAATGCTGAAGCGTTTTGGTTGATAATTTTTTTGATCCGGGAAATGAAGTTCTTTTTTTCATTCTATCTTTCAAGTAATTTTTTCCAGTTCCATATTGCATTTGAGCTAATAGGTCATGTGCGGTGATTTCCAACATTTGATGTAGGTGGTTTTTATCGCCATATTTACAAACAAGTTTCACGGCTTCCCAACGAACTTTATAATGAGGATCTTCCAAAAACACAACCATCGTGTCCATAATTTCC
Source organism: uncultured bacterium (assembly GCA_964496365.1). GTDB lineage: Bacteria > Fidelibacterota > Marinisomatia > Marinisomatales > AB-629-J13 > AB-629-J13. Next base: position 4,600 of record CAZBZK010000084.1, on the reverse strand, counting down.
GGGTATTTTTTTACAAATTTTTCCAACTCTCTGACTGCATAAATTCTTGAATTCCATGATGTCCCGCCATAGTGAGCTAATTTCATTAATCGGGAAAAATTCGCTTCTGTAATTTGATTTGATAATGTTTGAATTCCTGAGTTTCTAACGATATCGTTATGGGATTCACGATGTAAAATAAATTCCATCAAATTCATCAATGAATCTAAATTAATTTTTGATAGTGAATTGATTGCTGAACGAACAAGGTATTCATTTTTCTCATTTAAAATCACCTCTTTTAGAAATAGGGTTGTGGACATTTTTTTTGACTTTTTTAAAGAATTTAATATTTCACTTCTAACCCTATCATCAGATTCATGAGTATAAATGAATTTTATTTTATTTTCCTTTCCTTTGATACTCAGCTTAGAAAGTGCCATTGCAGATTCTTTCCTGACACCCCAAAAATCATCATTTTGTAAAGCGTGGAAAAGTGGTTTTAATACTTTTTTATTATTTTTTTTCTTCCCCATTTCTTCCGCCGCCCAGATTCTGTCATTTACATTTGGTGCATGAAAAAGCTGATAGGTCAATTCAGAAATAGATTTTTTGTGTTTAATAAATTTTGGAATTTGAAATCCTTCATCAAATATAACCATGTTTGGTTTTTTAGAAGGGAAGAAAAATGTCTGTTTAGTTTTTGTCACTTCTTCATGAAATCGGTTTGTGCTTCCATCGTCAATTAAGAACACAACCGGCAAACGAAATACAGACGAAAAAGTTATATCCTGAGTTTGCTCAACCGTAATAGTGGTCCCTCCTTTCACCTTACTGTATTTATGTTTTACTGTCAATTTGGGAAGTCCCGGAGTGTACATCCACTGATTAAAAAACCAGTATAAATTCTTTCCAGTAGTTACCTCAAATGATTTTTTTAAGTCATATGATTCTACATTTTTATAAGCATTTTCCTTTGTATAGAACCTTAATCCTTTTTTAAACGGTTTATGTCCTAAATAATTTCGTAGCATATTCATTACCACTGCCCCTTTGGCATATACATTTGCATCAAAAAGATTATTTGAATCTTCATAATTAAAGAATACCATCGGTTTTTTCTTATGAACAACGTTTTTCACTCCTCTAATTTCTCGTAAGCGATAATATTCTTTTTCAGCAAAATTGTATTTATGTTCAGCCCAAATGAGTTCCATAAAAGAGGTTATCCCTTCATTTAACCATATATTTGCCCAATTTCGGGTCGTAATTAAATCTCCAAACCATTGATGTGCCAATTCATGTGCAACCAACCACTCACTGGAATGGTTAGGGATTGCCGTGTGCGGATGCATGGTGCGGTCAGTCATGTGCGATAATGTAATATTTTCCATTCCACCCCACATAAAATCTTCAATAATAATTTGGTCATATTTTTCAAAAGGATAGGGAAAGTTCAGGTAATCATTAAAAACTTTTAGCATTTCCGGAGTATCTCCAAATGAACGATTTGCATCTGCACGACTATGATCTGGATAAACCCAATAGGAAATCGGAACCAAGGGTGACTCCACTTTGAATTCTTGATATTCCCCAACAACAAACGAAATTAAATAACTTACCATTGGTGAGGATTCCTTCCAATGAAAAGTACGATCACCGTTGGTGTGAGAGGTAATGGACTCCAAGGATCCATTGGAAATAGCTGTATATGGAGTTTCAACCGTTAACAAACATTCGAAAGTACTTTTATCATTGGGATAATCATATAATGGCACCCAATGTTGATTATGCATTTGCTCTCCTTGAGTCCATGCTTGAAACCTCTTATTGGGATAAATTGAATCCGGTTGCACAAAAAAACATCCAAGTTTCGGTTTTGACTCGTAATAAATTGTAACATGAATGGTATCATCCATCTCATAATCCTCAGCAAATGAAATCACTAATTTATGGTTCAAAATTTTGAATGAATTTATTTTTTCACCATTCGCAAATATACTATCAACCCTTGTGTCTCGAGTATCAAATGAAATTTTATTTGATTTTTCAGTCAAAATGGATAGTTGATGTCCAACATTTCCTTTCACCGTTTTTTGGTTTAAGTCCACCGTTATATCAATAACAGAATGAATAAGATCGTAATATCTATCTGGGGCAGGATGATAAATATTTCCTCCCATCAATATGGTCATTAGTAAAAAAATACGTTGGAATATTTTTAAAGGATTCATTACACTATGCTTTGTAAAATTAAAAATCTAAAAATTATTAAATTGTCTTACCAAATTATATTTATCATGTAAATTTCGGGCTATGAATTTCTTTTATAATTACAATATAAACTACAACTAATTCCCAAAATCAAAAGGGGAGGATATTTTCATAGAGATATGTCAAATCAATTATCAGATAAATTTTCAAATCGTACTGCACATATAGGTATCATAGGACTGGGTTATGTGGGACTTCCACTCGCCTGTGAATTCGGATATGCAGGATTTAAGGTAATCGGTATAGATATCAATGAAAAGAGAGTTGAATCGTTGAATCGTGGGGGAAATTATATTAGTGACGTAAATGATAAAAAATTCGCTGATTTAGTCTCCTCTGGACACTTTAAGGCTACGACTGACTTTTCGTGCATTCAACATATGGATGCCATTTCGATTTGTGTTCCCACTCCATTAAATAAACTAAAAGATCCTGACATTTCCTTTATAAATCACGCTTTAACTCAAGTACGTAAATTTATTCATGATGAATTGCTAATTGTTTTGGAAAGTACAACCTACCCCGGGACAACCCGTGAAATGGTTTTGCCGACACTTGAAACTTCAGAATTAAAAATTGGGAAAAATCTATTTTTGTGTTTTTCTCCAGAACGAGTGGATCCTGGAAATGAACAGTTTACGATTACCAATACTCCAAAAGTCATCGGCGGAATTACAGAAGAATGTACAAAATTAGGTGCAATTCTATACAATCAGATTGTCGAAGATGTCGTACCCGTATCTTCTCCTGAATCGGCAGAAATGGTTAAGTTATTGGAAAACACCTTCCGTTCTATTAACATAGGATTAGCAAACGAAATTGCAATCATGTGTGAGAAATTAGGCATCGACGCCTGGGAAGTCATTGATGCTGCGGCGACTAAACCATTTGGGTTTATGAAGTTTACACCCGGACCCGGATTAGGTGGACACTGTATCCCCATAGATCCACATTATCTCGCTTGGAAAATGAAAACGTTGGATTATCGTGCTCGTTTTATTGAATTATCTAGTGAAATTAATACAGCGATGCCTCAGCATGTAGTCAACTTAATTGGACAAGGATTGAACCGATTTCAGAAACCAATTAATGGAAGTAGGGTTCTCATTTTAGGATTGGCTTACAAAAAGGATATTGATGATGTGAGAGAATCACCAGCATTAGATGTAATGAAAATTCTTGAAAAAGAAGGAGCGAAGGTTGAATATTACGATCCATTCGTTCAGAAAATATCATGGAATTCATCTGAAAAAATCGGAAAAAATTCTCTTTCAAACATTGAAGATTATGATGTGATAGCTATTTTAACCGACCACTCAAATGTTGATTACGATTTCATTCAATCAAAATCTACCTTAATAATTGATACCCGAAATGTTTTCTCCCAGCATCATGGAGATAACATAATTCGACTGGGATCTGGAAAAAATGGAAAAGGCACCTAATTTTTTGTTCAGAATTAAAAATTTAATAGTTCGTTTCAATAAAGAATTGTTTATAAATTGCCGAAATTGTAAACAAGTTCAACAGATATTTAACGAATGAATATTAATAATCTTATTCTTGCATTGTACGATACAAAACCGTATTATGTACAGGGTAGAAACAATAAAAAATACAAAATTAACCGTGAGGAAATCATGAAACGTATATCTTCAACCATAAAATTGACCTGTTTATCCCTCGTGTTACTTGGCACTGGGATTGCTCAAGAAGCATCTTATCCTTCTTGGAAACATGAACTTCAAGATCTATTAGGACTTGAGCAAACAGGCAAAGCAGACCGTGCTACTTTTGATGCATTGGTCGTTTATTTACAAGACATAGACTTGATGGATGACCAACTTGAAAAAGGTTATGATGGAATGGGTGGATACTTGGGATTTCAAATCTATCTGGATAATAACCAAGAATGGCTATTGGATTTACTGAGAAATCCTATTGAAGATGACGAAGTATTGGATGATATTGAAGCTGAGGAAGAATATATATTTGAAGAAGATGAAGAATCAGACGAAGAAATTGACTTTTTGGGTGAAGATGGGGATGAAGATTTAGGATTCGATGACTCTGATATTGATATTAGCGATGCTTCGGGATTTGGAATGGGAGCTGGCTTAGGTGATGTAGGTTTTTCAATGCATTCCTTGGGCTTTGATGTAGGAATGTACGGACCTTCCATGAGCTATTGGAATGATGAATTTATAAAAGATGACTATGTGAACCAAAGTCTCAGTGGAAGTCAAAAAATGACTGGATTTGCAATGGCACCTTTATTCCAAGGAAGTACTACTTTTAAACTTGGGTCAAAAATTAGAGTGTCTCTTAGCGGAGGAATGTGGTCAGG
>CAZBZK010000083.1:0-6527 GCA_964496365.1 uncultured bacterium | reverse complement strand
ATGGAGTGGGTGCTTAGCTCTAAAACTGGTGATAAGTTTGTACTTGAAGGTACCGAGGAGATCACAGTACCATCAGAACAGAAGTTTGTCTTGACCAGATTACCGGTGATACCTGAAACCTTTACCCTGCACCAGAACTTCCCCAATCCCTTCAATCCCATTACGACTTTAAGCTATGACTTACCAAAAGACAGCGATGTCAGACTTACTATATTTGATATGTTGGGTAATGAAGTTGCTAGATTGGTTAACTCAAACCAAGAGGCGGGTTTCAAGTCAGTCCAGTGGGATGCCACAGACTTCATGGGCAGACCTGTAAGTGCTGGTGTGTATTTATATCAAATACAAGCAAATGACGCTTCGCCAAACTCGGGACAAGGTTTTACAGAAACTAAGAAAATGGTATTGCTGAAATAAACAATCAAGAATGATTGTTTTACAATGCCACTAAAATACCAGTAACTTGGAAGGCAGCTTCTGTTAAAATCAAAAATCCAAACTATAAAATTAAACTATCTAAAGTTGAAAACACATTCATATGCACGGGAATGGCATCTTGAAATTGTCTCCCATATTGTTTAATCGCAATTCGGTTATCCAAAACAATGAAAGTCCCCTCATCATAGGATGTCCGAATTAATCTCCCAAATCCCTGCCGATATTTTAAAATACATTCTGGAATGGTAAATTCCATGAAAGCATTTCTGTTCGAAAGGGATATTGTGTTGCTGTAAGCTTTTACGATGGGATCTGACGGAACCTGAAATGGAAGTTTAGCTATAATTAAAACCTCGAGTAAATTTCCGGACAAATCTATTCCCTCCCAGAAAGAGCTGGTTCCCATTAAAATTCCATTTTCTGATTGAGTTATTCCTTGAATCAACCCATATCGTGATGACGCTTGAGTTTGAGAATAAATTGGAAGATCCCTCCCCCCTTCCATCCTTTTTAATAATTCGGTTACCTGAGATAATGTACGATAAGCGGTAAATAGGACTAATATTTTTTTCTGCAGCCTATGATGGCATTTATAAATCACTTCTGCAATTCCTTGTGGATCATCTGAAAGTGAATTCTTTCCAGAATATTGAAAATACTTTACTTGTTCATCGTAAAGAAAAGGACTTAAACATGTGGAAAATTTTGCGTTTACATTTCCAGATCTTGCTATCCCGGAACGGTTTAAAAAATATTCAAATGACTGTTCTACTTTAAGGGTTGCTGATGTAAGAATAATTGATGGAATGTGTGTAAAAAGTGTTTCAGATAATAAACTTCCGGGATCAATAGGTGCGGCATGGATAGAAATTTCAGGATTCCTAATGTTGTCTTTTGCAAATTTTCTAAATACCCCTTCCTGCCAATATACCCATCCTGAATCTTGGTTTTCTGTAAGAAATACTAAAGACTTTACCACACCCTGTAATGAATCCAGCTTTTGTTTGGTGCTAAGGATTAAATCTGAATAATCATTTTGATTTGAATTTGCATTACCTAACCATTCAAGCAATTTTGATAACGATTTTTCAGCCATAGTCATTTGATGACGTATGGTGTGTAGTTCTCCGGGTAAAATTCTGTATTCTTCCCTAATATTATTGATAATATATTTTTGCACATACGGTGCTTCCGAAGAATATCTATCACCATATTCAGTGGATAATTGATCAAAAAATAAATCTACTGTCTTTACAGCTAAGTCGATGATTTGATCCAAGTCTGATAGAATTCGAATTAAATCTTTTTGATCATTTAATAACGATTTTAATCGATTGAACCATCGTTTATTTCCAGAATATTTTGGTTGACAAATCAATAATTTTGATTTTAAATAATTGGAATCGAGAGTCATTGAGAATTGTGAATAGGCAGCATCAATCAAATTGTGAGCTTCATCGATGATCAATGAATCAAATTCCGGTAATAATCCGGGGTTCAAAACATCGCTCAATAATAATGCATGATTGATAACAATTATGTCTGAATGAAATAATGTTTTTCGTAATGATCCTAAAAAACATCCTTCATACTTATTGCAAACTGGAGTTGTGCAAAACCCTTGGTCACTTTGAATCAATTTATGAACTCGGTAATTTCGACTGTTGATGAACCCAGTGCATTCTTCCAAGTCTCCGGTTTGTGTCCTGTGAAGCCAAAATACTAAGGGTAATAAATGGGCTGCTTCTTCATTATTCAACATCCCTGACGACTCTTTCAATAACCAATTGAAACGTGAAAGACAAATATAATTTGCCCGACCTTTTAGTTTTATTGCAGATAAGGACGCTCCAATTGCTTTGGCAATAGTAGGTAAATCCTTAAAAAACAATTGATCCTGAAGACTTTTGGTATGGCAAGAAATAACCATAGGCTTTTTTTCATCAGATTCGTAAACATACTTCATGGATTCATATAAATATCCAAAGGATTTTCCTAATCCGGTACCAGCTTCAACTACACCAATACCAGAATTACTCTGGATGACTTCATGTATAAAGTGAATAAACTTAATTTGATTATCTCGTTTTTCAAAGTTTGGGATAGTGTCAGATAATGTTCCATTTTCAGCAAAAACTTTTTCCACAGTAGGAAAAACAAAATTGTCTTCTGCTTGTTGTTCAAATTTATTTTGTTTCCAATTCCGTTCTAATTTGGATATGGTTAATCCTGAAGCGATTGAATTATTTTTTATTAATGCATCCGCTAAGTTTATAAATAAGGATGTATTATAATAATTTCTTCCTTTCAAAATAGATACACATTTACTGATTATTTCTAACGGATAAGATGCAGCTTCCTCAACAAGACGAATAAATATTTCTCCACAATTTTCTGTATCTTTTTTTGCTCGGTGAGCTCCCTCTGAAGACAAATTAAAATATTCTGCTAATGTTCCCAAATTATAAGCTGGTTGATCGAATAATACTACTCTGGATAAATGCAAGGTATCGTAAATTGTATTTGATAATTCGGGTAATTGATACCGATGAAGCAGTTCAGTTAAAAACCCCTCATCAAATCCGGCATTATGGGCAACCAAAGGATGAGATCCCAAAAAAGATTGTAAATCATTTACAATTTCTTTTTCGGTGGGAGATTCAGAAACCATTTTATTTGTTATTCCTGTAATTTGAATTATCTCATCTGAAATTTGCATTTGGGGATTAACCAACGTATCAAATTGATCAATCGGTTTACCATCTTTATATAAAATTGCAGCCACTTCTATAATTCGATCTCCAAATTTTGATAGTCCAGTGGTTTCAAAATCAATGGCAATAAATGTGGATAAATCCAACACTTTAAGTAATTTTGATATTGTCATTAAATGCCTGCAAATAATCTCATTACATCAATGAGCAATGATGGTTTCTTTGCTACTGCAATAGAGAATAATTTTAGTAAAGATCGTTTTTCTTCTGGAATATTGGTTATCCCTTCCGCAATTCTATTTAGGTCTTCGTCTTCGAAACGAAAAATAGCTTCTTTTATTCGGTAGAATTTTTCATGATTTTTCCCACCGATTTTATGCCATGCTTTTTCATACTTTTGTAAATTTTTAGTCGATGGTTCTTGACCCGAATTTATCACAGCTGATGCAGTTTCCCCAGCCAACAACCCGCTTCGCATTCCCGGAATAATCCCACCTCCAGTCATTGGGTTTACGGTATGGGCAGCATCTCCCACAAGCATCAATCCATTCGTTACCATTTTTTTAACAGTTTTAGCAACTGGAACTCCACCTGCAATCATAGTTTGTGTGGAGCCGTTGGGATATTTCTTTGTTAAAAAATCATTTAAAAATGATTGTGCAGATTTTCCTTCCTTTGCGTAAAGCCCTGAAATGGCTAATCCAATATTTGCAGAATGATTACTTTTTGGAAAAACCCATAAATATCCTCCCGGTGCCCAATGACGAGATAAATAAAATTCAAACACATTAGAGTCCACTTTGATTCCTGTAACTGTTTCCTGAATTGCCGATTCCATATCCTTTAATTTTACATGAGTTGACAAGCCTGCCCACCTACCTACTCTGCTTTCTACTCCATCAGCACCAATCACTATTTTTGCCGACAACTCAAATGGCTCACCTAAGTATGTTCCTTTCACTCCACTCACCTTGTCATCATCAAAGAGCAGTCCACTTACGTATGCCTTAGTTTTAATTAATGCACCACTTTTGGTAGCTTTTTTTGCTAAGGATGCATCAAATATTTTTCGATCTAAAATATATCCAGATTCTTTCAATGCAAATTCCACAACCGTTTCATTTGGAGCTACTAAACGAATTCGGTTTATGGTTGTATTAATCCACTCATCTTCAACATCATGAAAAATTCTTAATCCTTTATCACTAACGGCTTCACCGCACCTCACAGGGACTCCGATTTCACGGTCTTTTTCCAAAACTATGACGGATAATCCATTTTGGCAAGCGATATCTGCAAAAGTAGAACCTGCAGGTCCTCCTCCTACAACAATGCAATCAAACTGTTTGGAGGTCAGACTCATTCTTTGCTATTAAAACATCAATAGGACATACATACACGCAGAGATCACAGTCAATGCAGACAGGATGGTCAATGGAAATATCTGCTTCCTTCAGTTCAATACAGTTCACGGGACACACACCGACACAGCATCCACAGAAATCACATTTATTTTCTTTAATATAAATCATAAAATTATAGATTGTTCACACCAGTATTTTGATATAACTGGAAAAATCATTCAACTCATAATAGGAGTATTCTACCCTACGTTTTACTTGCAAAATCAACAAAATTAATGTTCTACTGCAAAACTGGGAGATACTGTTTTATATATAAAATAATTATAAAATCTTAACAAATAAAATAAAAATAATACGGGTATAATGAACCAACCTTGTCTGGAAATCACAAATCCTATCAGAATAAAAAGTGGATATATATGAGCCCTTTGAACATGGCGACTATGAGTAGTGAACGCCATTACAAATGAAAAAGGCATCATCACGATGGATGATGTAGCAAGAATGGGATCATCAAGAATCCACCCAAAAATGCAAGAAAGAATAAATAAAACACTAGAGAATATTCCTACCTTTTGTCGAAAGGGTTTCTGATTCTCCTCCTCTCTTTTTATAAAGTAAAGAAAAAATATACCTAAAAACATGGGAACATAACCAAAAAACCAACCCAATCCAGACAAAATAGAAGAACTTCCCCATCCTAACATCCAGATCAATAAAAAGAAAATTAATCTGGAAACCCATCCTGATTGTTCCATCATTTTATCATTGCTCATTAAGATAGAAAAGTTTTTTTTCTTTAAACTAATCAATCCAATTATCAATATTATGATGCCAATGCTCCCTCGAATCCATTCTGAAAATTCCCAAAATGAATACCTATCTACAGTACCTGCTTTTGCTGCCATACCAGCAACCATAATTGTCAGGGGTGCAAACCAAGTTAATATCTCAAACTGTTCCAATATTTTCAAAGGATTAAATATTTTAGCAATCTTCCCATGCAAAGAAGTCTCTGGTTTTATAATTCTTTCAATTAACATTTTTTATCCAACCAGAGAAATGGAAAATAGTTTCTCTATGATTTCATTTATAATGATAAATCCAACTACAATTGAAGCAATTAACATCAATATTTTTACCATATTTACCGAAAACATTTTGGTTGTCATCCCCAAATAAAATTCTTCTAAAAATTTTGGAACACCCCATCTGACAAGGATAAATATGGCTGTGAGCATTCCCCCCAGTGGAAGCATATATTTTGAGGATAAATTATCCATAAAGTCAAAAAATGTCATTTTAAAAATAAATGCAAAATCAGTGAAATCTCCCATAGACAACGAACAGAATATCCCCACAAAGGTAATGATAATTCCAAACACAACTGTAGCCCGAGTCCTACTCCACCCTTTTTGATCAATGAAATAAGCTGTTACAACTTCTAAAATTGATATGGAGGATGTTAATGCAGCTAAAAATAATAAAAAGAAAAATAAAGTACCCCATAATAATCCACCGGTTATTTGTGGAAAAATGGTAGGTAAAACAACAAATATCAACCCGGGACCTCCTGCGGGATTTGCACCAACTGAAAACACAGTTGTAAAAATTGCGATACCAGCAAGCAATGCAATGCCCGTATCCAAAATGACAATCCAGATGGCGGAATTCAATAGGTTTTGTTCCTTACGTAGATAACTTCCATAGGTAATCATGGTTCCCATTCCTAAACTTAAAGTAAAAAAAGAATGACCCAAGGCGAGTACAATGCTAGAAGCAGTTAAATCTGAAAACTTGGGTTTAAACAAAAAAGAAAATCCAGCTGCAGCATTGGGTAAGGTGATGCCCCGGATAACCAATATTATTAAAATAAAAAAAATCAATGGCATCATCACTTTTGTCCATTTTTCAATTCCACCTTTAATCCCATGTACGATGACCCAAATCGACAAACCCATAAAAATGATGTGCCAGAATAATGGATTCCATGGGTTGGTGATAAAATTAT
>CAZBZK010000082.1:0-6621 GCA_964496365.1 uncultured bacterium | reverse complement strand
CGCATATCGATAAAGGTAGCTTGTGTATTCAAATATTCAGCTTCCAAAATTCGATAGTATATCTGTTCTGTTTTCTCCCTGCCAATTTCTTCAGCAATCAAGTGGCATGCTTTATTGGGAATTCCGCTATTGTAGTGAACTCCGCCATTATCATAGGTAATATCCCAACCATCATCTTCATCCAGAAATTCATTCCAATGTGCTGGTTGCCAACCTTTGTGTGTCCATGTGGTTCCACCTTGATTTGGATTAGATAAATCTCTAAGTGCTCCGGTTGAATAGATAGTCGTATTAGGGATGATCATTTCACCGATGGTCCAGTTATCAGAATCTACCATTGCACCAAAAACATCGGCAAATGACTCATTTAAGGCACCGGACTCAAATTTATATTCAAGATTTACCGTTCTCTCTACCATTCCGTGTGTCATTTCATGTGCCGCTACATCCAATGCGCCTGCTAATGGAGTAAATAGAGAATTCCCATCTCCATAAGCCATGTAGGCACCGTTCCAGTAAGCATTGTCCATGGGTTCTCCATCATCCAAAACATTTACGATAGATATAATTGTACTACCCGCTCCATCAATTGCTGATCTATTAAACGTGTCATAAAAATATTGATAAACTGTTCCCACATTGCTATGAGCCGAAACCTGAACCGGTTCCCAAACATTGACATCCGGTGATGTAATGTAGTTTAAGGGATTATCTTTCAGTGTCAGTAATGCACCAACCGGAAAATCGGAAAAATTCCAACCCTGCCAAATTTCTCTTGACCCATCAATCAAATAATAAGTATTAAAAGCATGAAATGTATGAACCGTTTGTTCCTCACCGTTTAGGTCAATAGCTGTCCCAGACGTATGGCCATCACTTTGGGTATTATTGTATTTTTCTAAAATTTCACCGGTTTTCGAATTGATAAAATAATACCAATTATCCTTGCTGTTTGGTCGAACCTGAACATACCAAATTAGATAAGGAGTTTCTGTTTTTGAATCAATCCAAATATACTGTTTCCCAATTGGACCATTATAGAATAATAAGGACTTCATCTCATCACTAAATTCGGTTATTCCAGTAAAAGTACTTACGTCATTTAAAGCAATTTCAATTGCCTGTTCTTTGGAAAAAACAACCTGAGTTACATCCAAATTACTGGGTGTGGGGGTATATCGTGCATTCAATAAATAAAATTCTCCATCTGACTCAAAATGGGTTACAACTGTCTTACCCCAAATAGGGATGCCAAAATGTACTTGTTGAAATTTAATATGCGTTTTCCCATATCGATCTGTTGTTTCTCTTAACAATTCCAATTCATCATGCGGGTTTTCAAGTTTGAAGATTTCCTTATGATAAGTTATAAATTCCTTTGCTTGGGTTTGACGAGATAAGCCCGACGAATTTTGTGTGTTAAACTCTCTCAGTTCTGACCCATTTATAAAAACAGGAGTTTCGTTATTTTTATTCCAACTTACGTTGTATTTTGATTTGAATTCTGTTTTTTGAATTTGATAATTTAAATCAATTGGGTTAGTCCTCAATCTTGACAAAGATTCAGAAAGGGCTGAATTTGTTTTATTTTTCATAGAACTAGATTGAGGAACATCTGCCATCCATTTAGCTAATTTTTCTCCCAATAATTGTAATTCCTCTATGGTTGGATTTTCTAGGGGGTTATCTGTTTTTATAGGTTGTCTATCCGTATTTAATTTTTTCACATTTCCTCCATTAAGAACATGAACCAACAAAAATACGGGTAAAATCCATCCTGAAAAATGAATCGATATTAATTGTAGATATTTTGACATTTTAGACCTCCTGATCTATTTCATTTTAACTTGTAAATATTAATCAACAGAAATGGTGATATTCCCATTTCCGTTACTTCTAAACCAATAAGCTTTACCGGGATCGAGGGTTTCCGGTTCATAATAATAATCGTCATACCCAAATATAGACCCTTCAACGATTAAGTTATTTCCCAATGCTGAAACCGACACCTGAGATGAAGGACCAGATATCAAATTCCATCCTTCTTGGACCTGAACAAATAAATTTTGAATTACTTGGCCGGATATCGAGATCAACTCCTCTGACTCCAAATAAATCCAATACCCCGACCCGAGATTCAAATGGGTAGCTTCGTTATAGGTCCCATTTGTATATCTAAAAAGTGAATTTTCAACCGAGTTCGGGAATAATTCACCATCCGAATTTTCATCCGTATAGACGGATAATCCGATCATATTCCAGCCTTGGGTAACAGACATAAATTGAGTTTGAGCCACAAAACTTTCAATCCATGCGGCAGCAGCTAATAAAATAACGCTTGCTGCCTCTGTATGACTCCCCAAATTATCAACGAATATATCAACATTTTCAGCACCATGATTTGTGAAATAATCGTATGCATTCCAAGTGTTTTGAACGGGGACCAATTCATCTTCAATGCTGTGAAGAAGTGTCATGGGTGATTGAGGGGTCCATGAATAAACATCATTATTCTGAAGAGCAATTCGCAGTGGATGATTTGAGTTATAGGTAACTTCATCTAAAATGTCTTGGCGAACTATTTGGATTGGTATTTCCGGCATAACTGCATCCACTTCACCTGCTGAATGAGTGCCATCAAAAAGTTGAGGTAACAGTGTATCATAAGGTGCAATAAAGAAATCTGAAGGAGATTCATAAAGATAGTATGTGTCATTGTATGATAAAATTGTATAAGGTAAATAATTAGGCGAACCATAGGGTTCAACTGTCAACATCAAATTATACATGACAGTTGAAAGATCATAAGGACCTGCACATGGAGCTGAAGCAGTCATTTGGAACTCATCATAAAGATTTTCTTCAATATATTTATGTGTCGCCATAGTTACATAACCTCCTTCAGAATACCCCGTTAAAAACAATTGATCGGAGATTAATATTCCCAAAGAATCACACAAGTTTCTACATGCACGAATTATATCAACAACGGCGGTAGCAGATGGATTTGACACCATATAGGGATGAAACATTTCCGAAATACCCAATCCTAAAAAATCGGGGATAGCTGAAATAAATCCTCTTCCTCCTAACCACATGCTTACAATGTCAAATCCATTTACAGATGCAACACTCGTACGCTTCAACACGGTTCCGTGCTGAAAACTTAATAAGGGTCTGCCATGATTCGGGGCGAATGGAATTGCGATAACACCGGATGCAATTGTGGGATTATTATGAACATCAATCGTATGATATTCCACTCGATAAAGAGAGACATCAAAATGAATTTCCAAAGGAATATCATATTCAGAAAAATCAGATTGAAGCTCTATGATTATATCTTCAGCAGTTTTAAACTCCATCAAATCTGCAACATGAATATCACCCTGGGTTTGTGAAATCAGGATATTCACCATTAATAATAAATACAACAAATCCTTCATAACCATTTTAAAATTCATATTTATTTTAGTATTGACAAATGTGTATTTACACTGTTTTCAATCTCTGAGACAGTCAAAGGATTGTTTGACTCTATTCCATTCATTATGTCAATCATTAACTTCTGTTGAAAAGCCCCTCTCTTTTGTACTGAAGAATAGGGAATTTGATGGAAAGAAACCATAGAATAACGGGAAATGAATTGATTGGGAAATGTATTTTCAAGCTCCTTTTCTAAATTTCGTTGTAATCGAAAACTTTCTTTATTGACAGAATCTCTCATTTCAATATAATTCTCTAAAGCCATATCTGCAATAGCATCTCCATCTTTTTTTCGATGATTTGAAAATGACTCAAATAACTGTGACCAATCCTTATGAGAATCCATCATGCTATCCAATATTGTACAATCTTCAAAGGAAGCGTTCATCCCTTGTCCGAAAAATGGAACCACAGCATGAGCCGCATCACCAATGAGAACGATTTGATTTACATTCCATGAAGCACATCGAACCGTAGCTAATTTCCCTGTAGGATTTGTAAAAAAATCGTGTTCTAAATCCGGAATCATTTTTTTCACATCGGGGAAATTAGCTTGGAACAACTCCGATAAATCTCTTTTAGACTGAATGGAATCAAAACTGGTTTTTCCAATATTCGGTAAAAATAGTGTGACTGTAAATGAGTTATCCATATTAGGTAAGGCAATGAGCATAAAATCACCTCGTGGCCATATATGAAGTGCGTTTGCATCCAGTTGAAATGTCCCAAACTCATCTGGTGGGATGGTTAATTCTTTATATGAGTGTCCTAAGGGTTCTAATTGACTTGATATATTCCCTGTTTCACTCAATGATTTACGTATCTCTGAACCGGAACCATCTGCAGCAATAACAGGTGTATTCTCTATGGTAACGGTTTCACCTGATTTCTTATTCTCAAAAAATACTGCATTTGTATCACAATTCACTCCGGTACAAACATAATTAAAATAGAATTGGATTCGGCCAGTTTTTTCTGCTTCTGTTATCAATATTTTATTCAATTCCGCTCGGGAAACTGAATTAATAAACTGATTTGATTTCCCGTATTTTAAAAGACGAGTTGATCGATCCAAATTGTGAATTTGCCTTCCATACATTGGAATTAACCGAGACGATATTTTTGAAAATACATCAATATCTTTTAATGCAACTATTCCTCTTTTTGAAAGGGCTAAGTTGATAGAACGACCAGCAGGAGTAGTTGTCGCCCGCATATCCGGACGACGTTCAAATACATTCACTTGGTGCCCTCGTTTGGCTAAATACATCGCCATTACGGGTCCGGACATCCCACCTCCAACCAAAGTAATAGTATCAGGTTTCATGGCTTAATAAAATCTGATTCAATAGATGTGTGAATTCCCAAACTTCATGGAAAGTATTATAAAATGGTACAGGTGCAATACGAATGACGTCTGGTTCTCGCCAATCTGCCACTACTCCTTTTTGGTTCAATTTTTTAAAAATATCACTGCCATTATTTTCTAACCTTATGGACAATTGGCATCCTCTTCCTGGGGGAGTATTTGGTGTAATGATTTCTAATGGAAAATCATTTAGTAAAAAGGATAAATAGCCAGTGAGTCGTTTACTTTTTTCTCTGAGTGATTTCATCCCGGCGGAATGGAATAATTCCATGGAGGCTCGAAGAGATGCAAGGGGTAAAATAGGAGGGTTGGAACATTGCCATCCTTCTGCTCCGGAGAGGGAGTCAAATGAATTTCTCATATCAAAGCGGGTTTTTTTATTGTGTCCCCACCATCCATTAAATCGAGGAAGATTTTTATGATGATGTTTTTCATGAACGAATATCCCACCAAGACAACCGGGACCTCCATTCAAATATTTATAACTGCACCATGCAGAAAAATCTACATTCCAATCATGAAGTTTAAGGGGAATATTTCCGACTCCGTGGGCTAAATCAAATCCTACTACTGCACCGGAATTATGACCTTTTTCCGTGATGGTTTTCATATCAAAAACCTGTCCCGTGTAATAATTCACCCCACCTAAAAATATTAAAGCAATATCGTTTTTTTCATTTTCAATGTAATTACAGATTTCCTCAGTTGTTAAGTGTAGATGGTTATCATGAGATTTCATTACAATCAATGCATCTTGTGGATCAAATCCATGAAAACGGATTTGTGATTCCACTGCGTATCGATCGGATGGAAACGCATTGTCTTCAATCAGTATCTTATATCGTTTTTTTGTGGGACGATAAAACGAAACCATAAGTAAATGAATATTGACTGTGAGGGAATTCATGACCACAACTTCTGAACACAGTCCACCCACAATTTCACTTGTGTATTCCGTCAGTAATTCATGATAAGGAAACCACGGAGTATTTCCTTTTTCATGACCTTTCACGCCCATAGTTTTCCAATGATCTATCTCCTCCTGAACAAATTCCTCTGTTTTCTTTGGTTGAAGTCCCAGTGAATTTCCACAGAAATAAATGGATTTTTCACGATTTTTGGAAGAAGGAATGTAAAATTGTTCGCGATAATCTTTCAATTCATCCTGTTCATCCAAAGATAACGCAAAGGATTCATTTTGAGAATAATTCACGTTAAAACAGAAAAAAGTATGGGTCGAGACGGACTGGCATCCAAAGCTAAATTTGCTACCTGAAGATTGATTAAATAGTATCCATCCTTGACTTCATCCGGAATAAATACAAGTTCGGTAATGGTTGAAGGTGAAGCGGGACCATCACCAATTGATTTTTCATTGAGAGGAACATCCCAAAATAAATGATGAGATGCCAATTCTCCTCCATCCACTGCTCTATCGAGCGATGGAAGATCAATACAAAGGTGTTTAAATCCAGCATTTTTAATAACCTCAATTGCGGATAATAAAAAATAAGGTGGAATATGTTTTTCATCATAACTCATTGTACACTTTTTATCCGTATTTGGAAGTGTTCTTACAACCAATACTTCTGGAGAAGTTTTTATATTTTCAATTTTTTCTTCAATTAATTTTCCGGATATGGTTTTATCTCCCTTTGAAAAATAATCTGATTTTTTTTCTAAGCTGTTTGTCCCAATGTCAGGAGTTATAGAAATGAGAAAAGCGGTTTTAAACCCATTGAGTGAAAATTGATTGACATAAATTT
>CAZBZK010000081.1:4752-7052 GCA_964496365.1 uncultured bacterium | reverse complement strand
ATGTTTTTTCGATTGTGATATTTTTTCCGTTGTTCATGACCTCCCATTTGCATAGCAGGGTATTTTTGAAAAGCAAATGTATTGGTTCCAAATACATTTAACCCGGATTGAATTGATGTCTCCATCGTACGAATGGCTGTCATAACACCCACAACCGAAAACACCCCAATAGCGACTCCCAAAAGTGTTAAGGAAGAGCGTAGTTTATTGGAGCGAATAGACCCAAAAGCCATGCTAAGACTTTCGATCATGGTGTTTTTCAAATGGGATCGTTTATTCATATCTTAATGCCTCAATCGGATCTAATCCTGCGGCACGAAATGAAGGTCCCAAACCAGAAAAAATACCAACGACGGTACTTAATGCGAATGAAATAATCGATAGTAATACAGGCATAGTTGAAGGAAACACAAACGCATCAATAGCCAAACTACCAGCATAAGCTAACCCAATTCCTACCATTCCACCTAAAACACATATGAGAATGGATTCCAAAATAAATTGCATCAAAATAATCTTCCGTGTTGCACCAATGGCTTTTCTGATGCCTATCTCTCGGGTTCGTTCCTTTACAGAAACAAACATGATATTCATGATTCCGATTCCACCAACTATCAGAGACAAAACTGTGATAAAAACTCCAGTCCCGCCTATAGCTAATTTCATTGTCAAATATTGTTTGCGAAAAATATCCTGTTGGTTTACAGCAAAATCATTTTTGTCTTGAGGATGTAGTTGACGAAGTCTTCGCATCATTCCAATGACTTCATCTTTGGCGGCATTTATATGACGTTCGTCCACTTTAACATTCAGCCGCATCCATCCCCTTTTTGAAAATAATTTTTCATACGTTCTAAATGGAATCAAACAATGGTTATCCATACTGAACATGCCTAAAAATTTTCCTTGTTTTTCAGCGATTCCAATGACTCGAAACGAATGGGGTCCGATGTTTACTTTTTCCCCAATAGGATTGCTGTTTTCAAATAATGATTCTGCTATATCAAACCCTAAAATAATGACTTGCCTTCTGCTTCGTTCCTCTCCTTCGGTAAAAAACCGACCGGCTTCTATTTCAATATTGGAAGTGGAGGTGTATTCGGGTGTCGTTCCAATAATGGAAATTCCTATTGTATGTTTATCTCTCCAACGAATTTCTCCTGATCGCATGGCAACCGGAGCGGCTGATAGTACATATTTACCTTGGGCTTTTAAAACATCTACATACTCGGTTTTCATATTCCTACGGTTTCTTAATTCCCACCAGTCTTGATTTCCAAACCATTCGTATTTTGATATATACAGAACATCTCGCCCTAAAAATGACATACTTTTTTCAAAAGATTGATCCAGTCCTGAGATGAGAGTACCCATAAGCGTTACAGAAAAAATTCCGATGACAATACCCATAGTGGTGAGAAAGGTTCTGAGTTTATTAGATAGAATGGAAAACACAGCCATTCTCAACGATTCAGAAAAAGAATTCATACATCAACTTACTGGTATTAATCTTTACTATCTTTTTGAATCAATCCATCTAAAATGTAAATGGTTCTGTTCGCATTTTTTGCAATGTATGGCTCGTGTGTTACAAGAATTATGGTGTTTCCATCTCGATGCAATGAATTGACAACTGCCATAACATCCTCCCCGCTTTTAGAATCCAGATTTCCTGTAGGTTCATCCGCTAATATAATGGAGGGATTGGTTACCAACGCTCGAGCTATGGCTACCCGTTGACGCTGACCTCCAGACAACTCATTTGGTTTATGTTTCATACGATCCGTAAGACCCACTTTTTCTAGGGCGTTCTCAGCCAACTTGACTCGTTTTTGTCTGGGAATATTTGAATAGATTAGAGGCAATTCAACATTTTGAAGGGACGAAAGTTTGGGAAGCAAATTAAACGTTTGAAATACAAATCCGATTTTTCGATTTCGAATGGATGCCAACTGTTTATCATCCATGGTTTGAACCGTTTCGCTATCAAGTGTATAAGATCCATGGGTGGGCGTATCCAAACAACCGATAATATTCATTAAAGTGGATTTTCCTGACCCTGAGGGTCCCATGATGGAAATATATTCATTCGATTGGATTGTTAGATCCACTCCATCTAGTGCTTTGACCGTTTCTCCCCCTAAAATGTAATGACGTTTTATACCTTTCAGGTGAATCAACTCAGACATTGAAACCGCTTATTTATTATCATTAGAAAACTCACTTCCAATCTGAACGGGTTGGTTATGTTTTAAGTCCTTACTAATGGCTTTATAACTACCACTTACAATTGTCTCTCC
>CAZBZK010000081.1:0-4652 GCA_964496365.1 uncultured bacterium | reverse complement strand
TATGTTTTAAGTCCTTACTAATGGCTTTATAACTACCACTTACAATTGTCTCTCCCTCTTTTAAGCCATCCAAAACCTGATAATGCGTATCGCTGGATATTCCCACAATGACTTCTTTTCCTATGACTCGAAGTCCGTCTTGCCCGATTCCAATGTTAAAATCAACCGTATCTTCAACCACAAAAACAATTTCTACCAGCTTTGTTTTTTTATAGGTTTTGCTTAAATTTTTGTCGGACGTAAATTTTGCCTCCTTTTTATTTTCTTGTTTTACGTCGATGTCAAACCCTTCAGGGCGGACGGTTAAACATTGGATAGGAATGGTCAAAACATCTTTTTTTACATCCGTAATTATGTTAGCTGTTGCACTCATTCCCGGGCGAAAAAGTGGATGGATATCCATCATGGAAATTTTCACTTTGAAATTGGTTACTTGATTTTGGTTCCCGAAATTTGACGTTTCTGCTATGTGTGCAATTTCACTCACAATGCCAAAAAACACCGTATCTTGAAATGCATCTACTTCAATTTCTGAAGTATCACCAATCGAAAGAGATACCACATCGTTTTCATTTACATCCACAAGAATTTCCATTCGATTCAAATCAGCAATGGTCATTAACACTCCAGGTTGAAACATTCCTCCCACTGCCATTTCACCCACCTCTTTAGTGATTGATGTTACTATTCCATATTGTGGGGCTAACAATCTGGTTTTGGACAATTCATCTTTTCGTGATTTCAAGGAAGCCTCTGCCTGTTCCAATTGACTTTCTATCAGTAAGTATTGTGCTTCCATTGACTCCAATTCCTGAGACGAAATGAGTTGTTGGGAGAATAGAGATTGAGTCCGTTCTAATTGAAGTTTAATCTGATGTAAATTTGCTTTTCCAGATTTTACCATGGATTCTGCCTGTTCCATTCCTGCTTTATATTGGGTTTCGTCCAGAGTGATGAGGTGTTGTCTGGGAAAAACTGTATCTCCTTCACTTACGGTAAGTTCTGTAATCCATGCTGTGATGGTTGATGTAATTTGAACCTCTTCTTGTGGTTGGAGTCTCCCGCTTGCATTCACTTTGTGAATAATGTTTGACCTTGTAACCTCTTCTACCTCCACGTAGGCTGGTTCCTCCCCAGACTGAAAACTAAAATATCCAATGCCTCCAAGTAAAAGGATAAGAGGAATCCACACTTTTTTTTGTTTCAAAACTGATAACATTTTCGTTCCTTAATTATTTCCAAAGTGTTCATTCAAATCTCCGGTAAGTGCTTTCAAAAAAGCGACTGATATCCAGAAATCATGTTTCATATTTACCCAAGATGTTTTTGCTTGATTAAAAGATACTTGTGCATCTAAAACTTCTAAAATAGAAGCAGCACCTAACGAATATCTTTCTTGAGCAAGTGTTAAGTCTTCACGGGCAGCTTCTACAACTTGAATTTGAATGGGTAAACGTTTTATTATTTGGTTCAGCATATCTAAATTATCCAATGCCTGAACAATCAATGCTTCATTTGCGGCGGTGTAATCTTCTTGACTCTGATTCCATTCCACTCGTTTTTGGTTCATTTGGGAAGTCAATCGGTTCCCGGTAAATATCGGAATCGAAAATGACACATTCAACCCCAAAGTCCAATCGTCATTTAAGTTATCCATCCATTCTTGAGAATCACGTCCGTTTACAGAATAGTTTAATCCTGCATCAATGGTCGGTTTTTTCATTCCTTTGACCATTAAATAATTCAACTTTGCTGAATTCACCTGTGATCTTCGCAGGGCTAACGTTGGATTATTATTTTCAATAATGGTTTCCAGATTATCTTCGGAGGGTAATGGATAATTTTGGATATCTCCATTAAATGCTTGAATGGTTTCTCCATGGTCATCAACACCCATCGCCAAATAAAAATTTCGTCGTGCCTTTCGCAGAGATTGTTTGGATTGAAGAAGATTAGATTGAGCTTGTCCTTGTGTAACTTCACCTTTTAATAAATCGGTTTTTTTAACAGCTCCTAATTCAAATTGTGTCTGAACTAACTCAAGTTGCTTTTCAGATAAAACAAGATTTTGAGAAGCAACCTCATTTAATTCTTTTGCTTTTAAATAATCAAAATAACGTTGAACAATATTTCGAATAAGTTCAATTTCCACTGAATGATATTGATAGGAAGCCGTTTGCAACAGTTCTTTTGCTTGTT
The DNA here is from genome assembly GCA_964496365.1 of uncultured bacterium. Taxonomy (GTDB): domain Bacteria; phylum Fidelibacterota; class Marinisomatia; order Marinisomatales; family AB-629-J13; genus AB-629-J13. The sequence continues at coordinate 2,453 of CAZBZK010000081.1, read as the reverse complement.
TTATTTGATTAAAATTCCGGTTTCCATCGTATATTTTTTGGGTAGCAGAAATTCCTGTTGAAATGATCTGAGAATAATTTTGGATAGTCGTATCGATTTGGAAGGTGTTTTGGTCAAGATTCATCATTTCTCGTTCAGGGAAATAGGTTCGGTTTGCACTGCCTGTTAACCCTATCGTAGGCAGTAATTCACCATAAGAGGATGAAATGGAATATTTTGCGGCGGTTTTTCCTGATAATGCGGATTTTAAAGAAGAATTATTTGCTAATCCTATTTGAATACAATCCTTTAGAGATAATGATTGTCCATAATTCAAAGCTGGAAAAACAAAAATAAAATAAAGTATAAATTTCATTGGGTAAGAAATGGATGTATATTCAAAGTTATTGAAAACATAAAGTTCCTTTTAATTATGAACGTAAGCAGAATGAATGGTTCAGTCTCAGGATGTAATGGAAAGGATGTTATTCGAATTTGTTTAACATTTCTTAGTCTGGCTAACAACGAGAGGTGAAAGTTCGGCTGATTTTCATATTCAATAGTTTATATGTAATTTTCAATGGAAATCCGTAACAAAATATTTCAGCCTGTCATTCATTATTCTTGAAATTTTTCAATAAATATTTCTGAGCGTCCTCAAAAGTGTTTTCGATCTCTCCGTTCAAAATGGCTTCTTCCACAGCAGTTTTAATTTCTCCAACTTTTTTTCCCGGTTTTAATCCAAACCATTCCATTATTTCTTTTCCTCTCACCGGAGATTGAAACGCCCTCATTTCGTCCAATTCTTGAACATTTTTCATTCGTTCTTCCACTCGCCCAAAATTTCCTAAATACCGTTTGACTAATTTAGGATTCTTAGTCGTGATATCAGCTCTGCATAAGGTCATAAGCTCTTGAATATCATCACCAGCATCGACCATTAAACGACGAATAGCTGAATCTGTGACGCCATATTTTGCCAGTGCAATGGGTCGTAAATGAAGTGCGGTCAGTTTTTGTAAAAACATATTTAGATCATTGGATAATTTCATTCTCTTTGCAACTTTGTTTACCATTTTTGAGCCAAAAAAATCATGACCGTAAAATGTATATCCTTTTTTTTTATGGATACGTCGAGTGTTTGGTTTAGCGATGTCGTGTACCAAAGCCGCAAATCGCACCTTCATATCCTGTGTAAGCTTTGCGGAATTATCTACGACCTGAAGTGTGTGTGCAAAAATATCTTTGTGGTGCCATTCCGATGTTTGCTCTAATCCCCACATAGCATCTATCTCAGGGAAAACATATTTCATGAGTCCCGCTTGCTGAAGAAGTTTTAGACCCTTTGATGGTACAGGACAGGACAATATTTTTGTAAACTCCGTAGTTATACGTTCCCAAGATACAATTTTTATTCTGTCTGACTGACGGGTCATTGACTCTTTAGTTTTGTCACCTAATCGCATATCAAGTTTTGCTGAAAAATAAGCCGCCCTCATCATTCGCAATGGATCATCTGAAAACGTTTGATCCGGATCCAATGGAGTCACTAACCGTTTCTTTTGTAAATCAGTTATTCCTCCAAAAGGGTCTGCTAATTCACCAAAACGACTTGGATGTAAATCAATAGCCATGGCATTGATCGTGAAATCTCGGCGAAGTAAATCCCCTGTTAAATCGGTATAGTTAATTTCTTCGGGGTTTCGGGAATTTTCTGAGTAGGTTTCTGTTCGGGCAGCAGCTACTTCTATTGGAATATTTTTATAAGGAATTCTAGCGGTCGAAAATCTCTTGAATGGGACAATGTTTTTTACTTTCAGTTCATCAGCCAATGAACGAGCAAACTTGATTCCATCTCCCACGACCATCAAGTCAATTTCTTTTATATCCAGTCCTAAAAATAAATCACGAACATAACCACCTACTACATATACATCCCGACCTAATTTTTCTCCTAATTTTCCAATGATGTGTAATTCTTCTTTACCTGTAGGATTCCCTTCGATTAAATGACGAATATTTGCCATGGTGAAAATTAACACTACTCAATGGATTTATGTCATTGATTTGAAATAAACCGATGAATTTTTTCTACGAGTTTCTTATGAAATAAATATTTTATTGTGGGAATTATAATTGCACATATTTTTTACCTGTATTTATAAAGAATTGAAGTAAACATGATGGACAAACTATCTTTACACACTTTCCATAACAAGTCTTTGGTTTTGTTAAGGAGACATTTCCCTTTTCATTTCAATTCCTTATTGAACTGATTTCGAAAGTAATTAATTTTATTCCGGATTTTCATCAAACCCTTCTGATTTAATTTTACTTCTGAGTTAATTTCTACATACCAAAAGGGAAACCAAATATGATGAATATCAATGAAATAATCGAAGATATTGTTTTACTAAAGCTTGAAAATTTTGAACCCCTAAAAGATTTAGGAATCAATCAAAAATCACTCTTTG
>CAZBZK010000080.1:0-7206 GCA_964496365.1 uncultured bacterium | reverse complement strand
ACAGTAAAAGATTCAACGGGAACTGCTGTCCCGGGGGTCTCTCTTAGTTTAAATATAGAGGAGGATGAGACTGGTACAACACCTGGAGCAATAGAGTTATTAAATCAAACCTCAGATGGAAGTGGAGTGGTACAGGCATTATTTACTGATGATGGAAATGTTCATGTTGATATCCCCGGTTCTCCGTCCTTTGAAGGTATTACCATAAATGTAATTTATGGAGGAGAGGAATATCAATCCGTTCAATTTAATGTTTATGATCCGGATGTCGTTTGGCCTTACAGTTTATATTTAACTACGGACACCGACATCATTCAATTAGATGCTGGAGCAACTCAAGCTACCGTCGTAGCTAGATTACTAAATGGAAATTCTGATCCGGTGAAAGAAACACAGCTTACCTATTTTGCCACTTTAGGATTCATCTCGTCCTTTGGGGAAACCGATTCAACTGGTGTCGATACAGTATATTTTCAGGATTTGGGAAATCCAGATGAGGTTGGAATTTCCAATATACTCGCAATTTATTCCCATCCAGGATTTACGGGTGCAATTAGTTCAAATACTCTAAATATTTCCATTGAGGATACCACCTTTGAAACCTGTGCTTACGTAACTATCCCACCTTCTGAAAATGGTGAAATTATGGTCACCGGAGGTGGCGGAGTTGAATCTACAATCATTTCGGCTGAAGTATATGATGACTCTGGCGTATTGATTGATACACCAACGGAGGTTCAATTTACTTTGGGACCGAATATCCCTGCCGGAGCTCATTTAGAAGATGCAGCACCCTCAGAAACCGTTTCTGCTTATACCAATAATGGTGTAGCAACCGTTTCGTTAAATAGTGGAACCGCTCCGGGACCTGTTCGTATCACGGCCGTTGTGGAGTGTGATGGAATAGAATACTCTGCTGTTGCAGTTCCGGTTATCATTGAAACGGGTCCTCCTTATTATATCGAAGCCGAGTGGGATCCTTCTTCGGCAGAAGCCATTGGAGGAGGATTGTATCGGGTTCAGTGTGCCGCTTTAGTGTATGACCGTCATTTTAATCCCGTAGAAGACTCTACTTATGTGTATTGGACTATCGAACAAGTGTACTCATGTGAAACTCCGGATGTTGTCATTAATGGATCCAGTTTAACGTTTAATGAGAGCATTACCAGCAATCAATATGAGGGAGTTGCTTTTACGGAATTACAGTATTCAACCAATGGAATTGGCGATGAGGTGAGGGTGGTAGCCTATACGTGGGGTGAAAATGGTGATTCCGTAGGAACCTATATCAATGATGGGGAAGGAGGCGTGGTTGGATTGCCGTACATTAATGATGGAGATGCATCGGTTACCATTACCACCAGTACCACTGCACATGATTTTACACTTCCATTGCCAACCACAGAAGTGGTGGTTACGGTTTCAGTCAGCGTGTATGACTATTACGCCAATGAGGTTATAAATGTCCCGGTAACGTTTGGAGGAATTGGAATTTCGGAATGGACAGAAGTTGGATTTGAAGTGTATCAGGATTTAGGAATTGAAGGGTTTGGGACTGACGACGGATGTTTTACCTGGAGAGATTTTGGTGCGGATGGCGAACCGGAAACTCTTGACTGCGGTGAAGGAAATAATAATCATGATTCATTTGACGATGATGGAAATATCAGGCATTGGCCCCATTACAGTAATGAATTGTCTGAACCATTCGTTGACTGTGGAATCGATGGTTTATGTGCGGATGATTCAGGATATCCGGGCGCTGACAACGGTGAGAACGATGGTAATTATACATCTGGAGAATATTTTAATGATGACAACGGGAACGGCGAATGGGATGAAGGAGAATTATGGTTGGATTATGGTGAAGATGGTATCGAGGACATCTTTGGAGATGGAGATTACGGAGAAGGTGATGGAATTTGCCAACCGGGGGAACAATATTTTGATAGTAATGGAAACGGAGTTTATGATGGTACCGAACCTTTTGATGATTGCGGATTTGACGGGCTTTGCCCGGAAGATGGAGGTTATCCTGGACCAGATGCTGGGGAAGGGGATGGATCATGGTATGGATATCACATGGAGGGATGCGGATTCCCTGATATTCGTGTCAGGACGGACGAAAGTGGTGTTGCTAGAGTGAATGCTACTTTTCCGAATACACTAACCACATTTGCAGGGGTTCAGACCATTGGAGATATAGATGGGGATGGTGAAGACGATGATTTCTGCGTGTTCAATCCATTTACCGGAACCATTACAGCATCCTTGGCCATTCCGGTTGTGACACCCGGTGATCCGGTGAATATTGAATTGACTCGATCTCCATTTGATGCTACAAATGGGTGTCAATGATGTCAGGAACTTTTAATCCACAATTTCAAAGAATAGGTGAAATTTTAATTCACCTGGGAAAACTCAGTGAGAGTCAACTTCAGGAAGCGTTGGTTGAACAAAAGAATACCAATGAAAAACTTGGATTAATATTAATCCAAAATGGAGTGATTATTGAGGATGATTTGGTAACGGTTTACTCCATGCAATTAGGATATAAAAAAGCTGAAGAAGACGCATTATTCAATGTCCAACAAGATGCGGCTTCCATGGTTCCTGAAGAATTTGCGAGGCAACATGCGGTTTTAGCCATGTCCAAAACGAGTACTACAATCCTTGTAGCAATGGAAGATCCAGAGGATATCACGTGTATTGATTCTTTAAAACGACTGACAGGACTAAATCCTGAAGTGTTAGTGGCTGGTCCCTCTGCTTTGGAGAGAGCCCTGGATGAAGTTTATGGACAAATCAAAAAAACAGGAGAGGTTCAGGAAGTTATTAAAGGTATAAAAGTGATTTCCGGTGATGATGACCACAGAGAAGAAGTTGATTTGTCTCCTGAAAGTGCCGCATCTGAAGATGCACCGATTGTAAAATTAGTGAACATGATTTTACAGGAATCCATCAAAGAAAGAGCAACTGATGTCCATATCGAACCCATGGAAGACAAGGTCATTGTCCGCATAAGAATTGACGGTGTATTACAAATTATAATGACGCCTCCCATTACGTCTCTGAGTGGTTTAGTTACCCGAATAAAAATATTATCAAAATTGAATATCGCTGAAAAACGATTGACACAAGATGGTCGTTTTACCATCAAAACCGCTGATAAAGAAATTGATGTTCGTGTGTCTATTCTGCCTACTGTTTATGGTGAAAAAATTGTGATGCGGCTATTGGACAAAACGGGATTCGATTTTAATTTAAAATCATTGGGATTTGATCCTCAGATGTATAACATATTTAAAAAAGTGATATCCCAACCATACGGTATGGTCATTGTGTCGGGACCAACCGGGAGTGGAAAATCCACATCACTGTACGCATCGTTGAAAGAAATAAAATCAGAAAGTATCAATATCACAACCGTAGAAGATCCGGTAGAATATCAACTTGAGGGAATCAGTCAAGTACAGGTTTTCGAAGATATTGGTTTAACCTTTGCCAGCTCATTACGGTCCATCCTTCGTCAGGACCCGGATGTGTTGCTCATAGGAGAAATCAGAGACGGAGAAACAGCGGATATTGCAGTTAAATTTTCACTGACTGGACACCTGGTCTTTTCCACCGTTCATGCTAATGACGCATCTTCTACCATTACTCGACTTTTGGATATTGGGATTCCTCCATTTTTAGTCGGTTCCTGTGTTAATTTAGTGATGGCTCAACGATTGGTTCGACGTTTATGCAAAGATTGTTGTGAGGAATATAATCCTTCTGAACAAGAATTATTGGTAGTTGGGCTGGATAAAAAACGCTTAAACGGGGCTAAACTTTCAAAACCAAAAGGATGTCGAAATTGCCGAAATACCGGTTATAAGGGAAGAACTGCTATTTTTGAAATTATTCCTATGAGTCGTGAAATTCGAAAATTAATTTTTAATAATTCCAATGAGGATGAAATAAGGGTAACTGCATTGGAACAAGGGATGGTGTCTTTAAGAGAAAGCGGTCTTCGAAAAGTCATAGATGGAACCACGTCTATTCAGGAAGTTTTACGATCCACAGTTGAAGAATTGTAGTCCTATAATTTTTTAATCCCAAAAATTTAATATTGAATAAATGGCAGTTTTTCAGTACATAATTAAAGACGATGGAGGGAATAGGAAAGAGGGTCAGATTCACGCCGGTTCTCTTGACCTTGCAATCCAAAAACTGACGACCAATGACCAAGTCCTTATCCGGATCAATGAACAAGATACAACTTGGGATTTTCTTGGACCTTTTCTCGATGAAATAAATCTGTCTGTTGAAAAAATGAAAAATCGAATTCCATTAGGGAATTTGGTTTTTTTTACCAGACAATTAGCGACCATGTTTTCTGCTGGGTTGACTTTGGAACGTGCAATACATGGTTTGGCAGTGGAGGAAAAACACTCACGGCTCAAAAAAGTATTAACAAAAGTCGCTGAAAATATCCGAAAAGGATTGAATTTATCTGAGGCATTGAGTAAGCACCCTGGTGTTTTTAGTAATTTATACATTGCCTTAACCAAAGCAGGTGAGGTGAGTGGAAACCTGAATGAAATCCTAGATCAATTATCAACTTATTTAGAAAATTTAGATGATACTCGCAGAAAAGTACGATCGGCGATGACGTATCCTATTTTTATGATGCTTTTCATGTTTGCTATGGTTTCGGCTATGTTTATTTGGATTATCCCGAAATTTTCTGATGTCTATTCACAACTAGGTGCAAACCTTCCAGCTGCCACCCGGACGTTGGTTGGTATTAGCCAATGGATGAGTGCGAATATAGGAAGCATATTACTTTTTTCCTGTGGAATCTTTTTAGGAATTTGGCTCATTTCAAAAACAAAAAAAGGTGGATTTGTCATTGATTCTATTAAATTAAAAATTCCCATTTTTGGTTCACTCATTAATCAAGCAATTTTAAATAAGTTTTGTAAAACCTTCGGGATTCTAATTGGCGCCGGGGTCCCGGTTTTAGACTCCACAAAATTATTAAGTAAAGTGGTAGATAACAGAGTATTTGAAGACGCCACCATCGAAGCTTCAAATTATATCAGGGAAGGTTACAACATTAGTACTGCTTTGCGTAGGACGGAATTGTTTCCTCCCATTATGCTTCAACTTGCTTCCACAGGAGAAGAAACGGGAGAATTAGACAGTCTTTTAGATCGGGCTGCTGATTATTATTATAAACAGGTTACTGCTTTGGTAGATCGGATGACAACCCTCATTGAACCTCTGTTGATCCTATCTGTAGGAGTGGTGATAGCCATTATGGTTGTAATTACTTATTTACCTGTATTTCATTTAGGTGCCGCTCTTCAATCAGGTCTTTAATGGATTGGGCGGTTTTCGTACCGGTCTTTTTTTTAGGAACTATTACCGGGAGCCTTCTAAATGTCCTGATTTATCGAATTCCCGCAGGAGTTTCGATTTTTTCTCCCCGCTCATATTGTCCTAAATGTAAAACACCCATTCCATTTTACCGGAATATTCCCATTCTTTCCTTTTTAATTCAAAAAGGAAAATGTGGACATTGTAATAAATCCATTTCAATTCAATATCCGGTCATAGAAATTATTTCCGGTCTCGTTTGGGCTTGGACATTTACAACCCAATATTGGCAAAATGCAATATTTTTATCTTTATTGATTTCAATTTTAATTGTGATATCGTGGATAGATTTCTTAGAAATGGTTATTCCTCTTAACTTAATCCTCCTATCTGGAGTATTCATCTGTGTCGCAGTTATATTTCAAATTCTTCCAATCCAACAAACTCTAGTGGGTGGATTGGTTGGTCCAACAACATTTGGGATTATTTTAGGAATTTCATTTTTAGTGTCAAAACGACAAGGAATGGGAACAGGAGATATCCATCTCAGTGCAATTTTGGGAGGATGGCAGGGACCGTTAAATATCACTCTGATATTATTTATAGCTAGCTTAATTAGTCTATTGACATGGTTTGTAATTTCACTGTTTAAAGGATTTGATAAAAATAGAGCTTTACCTTTTGCGCCGTTTTTGGTTTTGTCTGCAATTGGATTATATGTTGCAGAATTTTATCTTAAAACCACCATATTGGAAATTTTATTTCTTTAATTCATTTAACACCAAATTTAGTAATAAAACAGTTTCAGTTTCTTTAACATAGTAATTGTCTCCTTTATTGACCCACATATATTACAGAGTGGATAAATGAATCAATCCGTTTTCATGTGCCCTTACCCAGTATCCCTTTCCCGGGTCCAAAACATCAACCTGAAAATAGGTTTCGTCAAATCCGAAAAAAGTTTCGGGAATAATAATTCCAAATGGATCAACAATTAAATTCACCTCGTAAGAAAGCGATATTCCACTAATCAGATTCCACCCCTCTGTTAATTCCAATTCAAGGGATGGAATGGGATACCCGGTGATGACAGTGTTTCCCTCATTTTCAAACCGAAGCCAATATCCTGTCCCCGGAATCATTATGTCGGAGAGGATATAAGCCCCATTAAATGAAAAAAGTGTTCCCTCAATAGATTCAGGAAAGAGATTGACTGCTGATCCATCTGTTACATAATACGGTAGTCCCACCAGATTCCACCCTAAATTGTGTTCAACTTCAATTGTAGTTGTATTTCCAAAATAAATCCCCACGTGGATATACTGAAGTTCCCAATCAGGAATATGTATCCAGATAATGGAATCCTGGATTGAATAGTTTAGAGGAGGGAGAAAGTCATCCATTTCCCCATAGGCTGAAATATAGTCAATTAACCCAATTTCTGCTCCGGTTAGTCCAATGGAGAACTCTCCAATTTCCCAAGGGGTATGATTCTCAATAGTTAAATTGTAAGAGGGTTCGTTGAAAAAAAATAAGTCGTGAAAAATAATGGAGTCACTATTTGAAAATTGGTATAAATCGAAGAAGGATCTGTTAAAATTTCGTGAACATTTCAAACGAATAAATTGATCATCTTCTATTATATTCACAGCTTCCGCCCAATAGGCTCTTGATGGTTCATCCAGATTTACATCAATCTCAAGTGGATTGTCCACCAATTCATATTGTTCCATCCAGTTGCAGGTGTGATGTTCATCCATGACACTGAATCCATGTCCACCAATGGGATCAGTTTCGATCCACATGTTTTCATTATACCCCAAAAGTAAATTATAAAGG